>NZ_JAPTGC010000007.1 GCF_026891935.1 Methanocorpusculum vombati
CCATCCTGCCCGCTCGCTGCTCAACCCGCAAACAATTTTCAAAAAAATTCCCGAAAAAAACTGACGAACTTTTTTCGTGGCATCCCACACTCAATTAGTTCCCTGTTCCTGAAAAAAATTTCCGAAAAACTGACGACCTCTTGTCATGGCATCACAATTCTGTGTGTTGGGAGGGAAATCAAATACCGATTCCATTTTTCATCGGGGAACTGGATACATCAGTATCAGAAACATTTCCGTGCTTACTCCAAGAAACATTCTGCGGGGATTTCAACCATGATGGTGTGTCACGTACCTGGCGTGTGGACAATTCCCTGAAAAAGAAAATTCCTGCTCTATAATACGATCATAAAGAGAAAATAAGATGAGATTGTATTGCTCTTTGGCATTCATCCATTTTTTAATAAGAGCAGATCACTTTTCTCCTCAGGGATGACTCGTAAAATCTACGATCATCCGGGAGATAATCGTTTCCTGATATTACCCTTTATATCAATATCATATGTTGCTTTGGCAAGCGGAGTGCCAATAGCATCCTTCACAGTGAGAGTCATCACCCATCCATTCAAGATCCACTGGAAAGGAATGTCAACATCCCGATAAGATACAGTTATATATTTTTCACTGTATCTAAGAGAAGTGGAAACCGGTATCTCATTCTTGTCGTGATTGTCTCTATTGTATACAATAGAATTCACATTAATCTCCACATGAGATGCACCAGGTACTTTATTCATAAGATCTAAATTAAACTTAACTTCAAAGTAGATATTGAGGAAATCTATAGATTCAGCCTTCTCTGGCACCGTGACATATGTACTGATATCTTCGGTATCAGTCAGCGTCCCGTTCACATAGATAGTACCCTTATACTCTACCGATTCCCCATTAGCATTTTGAATCACTGCATCTGACGGCACAATATCCTTCCCCTTCAACGTTAACGTCACTGAAGAGATTTTGTCCCCCTGTACAAGATCTGCTGACCTTATCCCCTTCTGAATTTTCCACTCGGTGTTTTTAATGTTCTTGACGAAATCATCTTTTGTCATCACCTGATCCTTCGCCGTTATCGTCAGCGTCCCCCGAACCACAACCGGCTCTTGTGTCCCCACTACCGTCGGCCTCTCCGGATACACCGCACTCCCCAGAGAAAACCCGGTCGCCTGCACATTCACCAGCGACTGATATACCGTCTGCACCGTCCCGTCCGCGAACGTCCCGATCAGCGTCAGCAGCACCTCGCCGGGGATCGTACTCTCAAGCTTCCGCTCCTCCGGCAGACCCACCTTCGGGTTTTCAATCGGAGATGATATCTGCCCACCCCCCTCAAGCCTTCCCTGGATCTTTGTCAGTTCCGCAGCATCCGCCCCGCCGGTCAGCACAACTGAGAAATTATTTGTCCCGGAAACTGGTGTTACGCGGATGTCCACCGTCTTCTGATCCCCGTAGCCCTCAGAAATATTGATCACCACGACCGCCGCAACCGCAATAACCGTCACCGTCAGCACGACGAGCAGGATAGTTGCGATGATCGGCGAGACCGCAGCATCACGCGGGGAAGAAGAGGATGTCATTGGAAATACATAGGGGGTCGGGAAATATAATGGTGATGGGAATATCCTGCCGTGAAAAAATCATCGGCGTTTTTTTTTATCTCTCTGAAAAAACCCCTGACCCTTCCAAACCCTAATACCTCATCCACGCCAAATACTAACCACTATGACCAATAAGCCGACAGTCGTCACCTGTGGTCTTCCCTATACCAACGGTCTGTGCCACCTTGGCCACCTGAGGACCTACATACCCGGCGACTTCTATGTCCGCTACCTGCGGCGGCTTGGCGATGACATCGTCTTCATCTGCGGTTCCGACAACCACGGAACCCCCATCGTCGTCACCGCCGAAGCCGAGCACACCACCCCGCGTGCCGTCTCCGAATACTACCATGCACACTTCGACGAAGTCTTCAAAGAAATGGGAATCCGGTTCGACCGGTTCGGCATGACCGACGACCCGGCGAACCACCGCCGGACCGCCTCCATCATCAAAACCCTGATCGAAAAAGGCTACATCTACGAAAAAACCATCCAGCAGAGCTACTGCCCCAACTGCAAACGCTTCCTCCCCGACCGCTACGTCGAAGGAACCTGCCCCTACTGCGGCAAACACGCACGCGGTGACGAATGCGACCAGGGCTGCGGCAGACACCTGGAACCCGGAGAAATCCTCGACCCCGTCTGTGCCACCTGCGGAACCAAAGCCGAACTCCGCGAACAGAAACACTACTACTTCAAACTCAGCGAATTCCGCGACTACCTCCTTGCCTACCTCCCGACCCTCGGCGGAACCATCAACGCCCGGAACTACGCCATCGGCTGGGTTGAAAACGAACTCAAAGACTGGTGCATCACCCGGATGATGGACTGGGGCGTCGCATTCCCCGGCAAAGACGCAGAAGGCCTTGTCACCTACGTCTGGGTGGACGCCCCGATCGGCTACATCGCCTTCACCGAAGAATGGGCCAAAGCCGCAGGCAGCAGCTGGCAGAAATACTGGTGCGACGGCGACCGCGTACACTTCATCGGCTCTGACATCATCTACCACCACTGCGTATTCTGGCCCGCAATGCTCCACGGCGCAGGCTACCAGCCCCCGTCCGCCGTCGTCGCAAGCGGCATGGTCACCATCGACGGCCAGAAATTCTCCAAATCGCGCGGCTACGTAGTCTGGACCAAAGAAGACTACCTCGACAAAGGCCTCCCGGCAGACTACCTGCGCTACTACCTGCTCGCCTACACCAGCCACACCCGCGAACTCGACTTCTCCTGGAAAGAGTTCCAGGCCCGCATCAACAACGAACTCGTCAACACCTTCGGCAACTTTGCCAACCGCAGCATGACCCTCGTCTGGACAAAACTCGGCGGCGTCCCCGAAGTTGCCGCAGAACAGGAGATCTTCGACGAAATCGCAAAGACCCTGCACTCCGTCGAAGCATCGGTGAGATCCTTTGAGTTCAAAGCCGCAGTCGACGGCATCCTGCTTCTCGCAGGCTACGGCAACAGCTACATCTCCAACGCCGCCCCCTGGAAACTGATCAAGGAAGACCCTGCCAAAGCAGCCCAGGTCCTGAAGAACTGCCTGCAGATCGTCAAAGCCTGCGCCCTCCTCCTCCAGCCGGCAATGCCCGAATCTGCCCAGAAACTCTGGGGAATGCTCGGTTACACGGACAAGATCGAAGACCACTCGATACAGGACGCACTCGTCCCCTTCGAAAACACAACACTCGGCGAAGTAAAACCGCTGTTTGCCAGAATCGAAGACAAACAGCGCGAAGAACTTGAAGCAACCCTGGCAAAACGCGCCATCGAAGCACAAAATAAAGCTGCAGGAAAAACTACCATGGAAGCAGAAATTGATCCATTCTTAGAAGACATAGTAACAATCGACGACGTAACAAAACTGGACCTCCGCGTAGGTCTCGTCGTAAAAGCAGAAAAAGTCCCCAAGACCGAAAAACTTCTGCGGTTACAGGTGGACGTCGGCAAAGAAGTCCGTCAGATCATCTCCAGTATTGCACTGGACTACACGCCCGAAGAAATGGTCGGCAAAAAAATTGTCGTCATCGTCAACCTCAAACCCGCAAAATTCCGGGGCGAAGAAAGCAACGGCATGCTGTTCGCCGCAGGTGAACCCGCCTCACTCCTGATCCCGCTGCGGGACGTCGCGCCGGGAACAAGAGTCCACTAAAATTTTTTGTGGCATCACACCACTAAATTTTTCTTCTTTTTTCTGTGTGTTCCGTGTATCCTCCAGGTAACAGCCACACAAAAAACGAACCCGCCGGCATTTTCCGGAAAAAAACGCATGCGGCAAAAAAGAGTTAGATCAGACCGGACAGATCCATCTCAAACGCCGCGACCGGATGTTCAAGACCGAACGCCGTCAGCACATCGGGACTGATCTCCCCAAACACCCCGACCTTCTTTCCCGCAACATACACATCACCGCGTCTGCCGTCAAGGAACGCCGGATCTTCCGACTCCCGGACCTCATACGACAGAGCCGCCATCCGGCAGAACGCATCGACAACCGCATAAACCTCGGAAAAGTCAGCCGCCGTGTGGATGGAAGCCGCCGCCATCTTCGGATACGTCACCAGATTCTCCACCACATCACCGCAGGCAAAAATTCTCTGCGGCAGCTCGCGTGACCGGTTAATGGACAGCGACTCCATCAGCATCGGCAGAATATCCGTCCGGATAATTGTCTGATCCTCACTGATCGGATGCAGCACATGAAGCGCCGCAGGATTCTCCGGACGGTGCATCATCGCATACGACACCTTCTCACTCGTCAGCGTAAACGGTGTATTCTCAATATAGGACATACCGACCATAATTCCGCGCACAAGATGATACACCTCCTGCACAGGATGCGGCTTACCGACCGTAAACGTCGGCGGCAGGCCTGCCGGAATCTTATCATAGCCGTAGGCGATTGCCACATCCTCATAGATATCATGATCATGCATAATATCTGCACGATAACAGGGAATCGTCACGCGGACCCGATCCGCATCCAGAACCTCCGCGCCGAACCGCATACGCTCAAGAAGGGCCTTCATCTCCTCCGCGGTGATCGCAATGCCCACCAGGGCATTGCATGCCGCAACTGAAACAATCCGCTCTGTCGGGGCAAGTGTCGGCGTAACCGTACCGTCTACATTCACTGACTCAATCGTAGCTCCCATCTCCGTCATTGCCGTACAGATAATGTTGACCGCAACCATCACCGCGCGCGGCTCAATACCGGTAACATCCAGCAGAATATTTCTCGTATCCTCCGTAACCCGGGTAAGCTCCCCGTTGATGATCGGCGGGAACGAACAGACTCGTCCCTTCGCATCATGAATCAGCGGGAACAGCGGCAAATCTTCAACGATCTTTGCATATGCCTTTCCCTTCGGATGCTCCGCAAGAATCTGATCCATCGTCATCGGAACATCATAATCCAGCGGGACAAACGTCGTTGACCGCTCGGCTGCCACATAAGAGAACGGTCCCTCAATCTTATCGAGATCATGTACCCCGATTGCAACCTTCTTGCGTCCGCGCCCGACCGCCCAGTGCAGCGACTCCTGAAGACCCATCAGGGACTCAATCATCGCATTGTCCATACGCACATTACGAATAACCGCAGACCCAAGATACGGACGAATATTGGTAAGTTTTGGATCAACGGTGAACGAGATCCCGGACGGTTTTACCGTATAGGTCGGAAGACCCGTCTCAATGCCGAGATATCCCCGCATCGCCCGCGCCGTTCCCTCCGCACTGTAGAGATCGGGACGGTTCGGGAAGAACTGCACATCCGTCTGATCCTCCTCCTCGCGTTCAACCTCGGACCCCATCATCGGCAGATTATCCCGGATCGTCGTGATGTCCGTCTTCGTCAGCCGTTCCAGATACGCATTATTGAGTTTTACCACCGGCATAATCACACCCTCCTGACCGGAGTTGCACGAATCCAGTCAATATCACTGCGGTACAGCTGGCGGAGATCTTTTAATCCCATCCGCAGCATCGAAACACGGGACACACCCAGTCCCCAGGCAAGAACCGGACAGTCAATGCCCCACGGAGCGGTAACCTCCTTGCGGAACACGCCGGCACCGCCGAGTTCTACCCAGCCGAGTCCGTCAACCCAGACCTCCGGCTCCACCGACGGTTCGGTGTACGGGAAATACCCGGGCCGGAACCGCACCGACTCAAAGCCCATTCTGCCGAAGAACTCCTTGAAAAATCCGAGCAGATGACCAAACGTCAGATCTTTGTCCATCACGATTCCCTCCAGCTGCTCAAACTCCGGCAGGTGGGTCGGATCGATCGTCTCCCGGCGGTACACCCGGGAGATGGAGAACGCCTTCACCGGCGGATTCGGATTCTTTGCCAGATGCTGAATGGACAGTGAGGTACTGTGCGTCCGCAGAACACACTTGCGTGCAATCTCCGGACTCCACTCACCGCCCCATCCGGTTGACCCCGTGTCACCGCCGGTCATATGGATATCCCGGATCTTCTCCCATCCCTTTGGCAGATCAATCTCCTCTGCAAGATGGAACGTATCCTGCATCTCGCGGGCAGGGTGGTCCTGCGGCTGATAGAGGGAATCAAAGTTCCAGAACGCATTCTGCACAATCGATCCGTGGAACTCCGTAAATCCCATCTCGAACAGCAGTGCGCGAATCTCATCAAGGATCTGCTGGTTCGGGTGCACCCGTCCGCCGTAGATCTTCTTCGGCAGTTTGTCCACGCTGTAACGGCGCAGCGGCAGACTCTTCCACTCGCCGGACAGAATCTGTTCGCGGGAAAGCGTTCCGACCTCCTCGCGGAGGTCAAGACCCGCCGCGGCAACATCCGCACCCGCAGGCGTGAGGGAGATCGTCCACGACACGGTCTCTGTGATCTCGGCGAGACCGCGTTTCACCAGCTCTTTGCATCCCGCAGTTCCTGCAACAGGATTTTTCAGTGCAGCTTCATCCTCGCCCTCCGGCACATTTTCCGCAGCTGTGACGATCCCCTTGTCGATGACAATCCAGTTCTTCTTGCGCAGCCAGCCGATTGCAATCTTCGATAACGGATGCTTTGTCAGCTCCCCCATCGGAGTAGGTCCCTGAATACTTGCAAGAACCTGCCGTTCGGGAAGACCGGCTGCCGCATACTTCTTTCCTTCCTCGGTCAGAACCGCAGTCTCTGCAACACTCTTCTCCAGTACTGCAAGACCGCGGTCGGCGCAGAGATGCGCCCACTGCACCACGGCCTCCGCCGGGGCATGTAATTTCTCCGCAAGTGCCGCAGCATCCGCAGACTTCATCTCCGCAAGACTTGCAAGCACACGCTTTTCATTTATTGTCAGATCCATAGTTACCACTCCGCCATATGCGCAACCTCGTCGCGCTTCTCCTTGAACTCCCGCAGGAAGGTCCTGACCCGCTCAAGCGTCTCCTTCTTACAGGTTCCGCACATCAGCTCTCCCGCCCTGCAGGCGCGGCACATCTCCGCAAGCTCTGCGTCATCATCCTGCATGTGGAATCTGTTCAGCTGATAGATCGAACACTTCTCCGGCTCGCCGCCGAGCTTCTTCTGTTCCTCAAGCGTCTGTCGTCCGCCGGTAAGTGCCCCCATAATCTTCTTTTTGACATCCTTGTCAGGATCATCAAACCAGACCAGACTATCCGGAACACTCGACGACATCTTGCCGCCCTGCAGTCCCTGTAAGAAACTGTGGTAGGTTGCCGACGGCAGCAGGAACCCGAAACCGCCGAACTCACGCTCAACCTCCCGCACAACCGCATCGACCTCCTCAGCAGTATGTCCGGCGGGCAGATCGATATGTCCCTCATACTTCTTTGCACCGCCAAACCGCTTTGCCACCGCGTCGAGTGCCCCTTCCGGCGCATTCTTGACACGGATACTGATATGGGTACCGCGATCCTCCACCAGAAACATCCGGAGTGCGTTCGTAATATCACGCGTCAGCCGGATGTGCGGGTCCTGATCAATTCCTACCGGTACAACGGTCGGTGCTGTTCCTGCGATCAGCTGGGGATAGAGAATATCTGCAACCTGCATCGAAACCGAGACCGCATGGGCAAGTTCCGTCTCCGGTCCGAACCCGTAAATTGCGGAAAGCTCCGAGAAGTTCACCTTCGTCGCCGCCTCGAATGCGAGATCCTTTAACGCATTGTTGCGGCGCTGGGAATATATCTCACCGGAAAATCCGAGCGCATACAGACACTCCATATACTCGCGGGCGTACCGGTCGCACGCCTCCCAGGACAGACCGCGGACCGCATGCGCCTCGCGGTCTGCCATGGAAATGAATCCTTTTCCTCCCTGCTGAATGTGCCAGACAACCTCCTTCATGACCATCAGGTGACCAAAGTGGGGATGACCGCTCGGCATAAAACCTGTCAGCACATGGAACGGTTTCTTCTGGGCAATCGCATCCGCCACCGCATCATACCCGCGATGACCAGCGACAATATCGCGGCGGATAAACACCGGCTGGTCAGCTATCTTTTCCTTGACCGGTGCAAACGGTTCAATACCAAAATCGGCAATCAGCCGGTTAATATCCATTTTGGGAGTACTGGACCAGGGATTAATCTGTTCTGCCATAAATCTCACAATCGGTTATGTTATAGTTTCATACGGGCAAATTCGATGAAGGTGACATCCGCCTTATCCATACAGGCAAAGAGCATCTTCTTTTTCACACTGTGGGCGAGCCGGACCGACCGGGAAATAACACTCATCGGCATGGAATGTTCCTGTCCGCAGGCATGCACCAGCATCTCGGAATGTTTTCCCTCTTCGGTGTACACACGGAAATGATGACCGTACTTGTAGCCGGTCCGGGGTGACCACCCGATGCCGCGGAAGTACCGGTACACGGTCATCTTGTCCGCGAACTCCGGATCATATGCTGCCGCGTGTGCCTCGTACTCCTCTGCGGTCATCTCCGGAGTGAGCGAGAGATTCCCGGACTCCAGCAGCCAGCAGACCTCTACCGGTGCCAGAAACAGCCGGGTTGCATCCAGCATCGTACCATACCAGCTGTCCTTGAGTGTTTTGGTGATACCGGTCCCGTCCTCCGCAACATAGGCAGGCGTCCCTGCTAAGATTGCCGAAATATCCGGCAGGCTCTCTGTCTCTGCCGAGGGAGAAACTGCCCCCTCTTTTGCAGCGGGGCGGGTAATCCGTATCTCGTAATAGGTCAGTTCGTGTTCATCATCAACCACGGCAAGCAGGAACTGCTTGCGCATGTTTGCCGCGGTCTGTGCCTCGCGGAGAACAACCGAGAGATCCACCATATCGCGTTCCGACAAGACACGGAGCAGATACTTTGACTGCCCGTGTCCCGGCCGCTGACCGCGGGGGAAGACCCGGAAATCCTGGGGTCCTGTGGTGATAACAAACCCGCGTTCGCGGATATCACGATAGACCGTGAATTTGCGGAGAAATCCGGGTGATACAGCACTTTCGGCAAGAAGAGAGTCAAAGGACCAGTCGTCGATCTGAATCTTTCCGCGCGCTATAAGGTAGAGGGCTTCCACGACGGCAAGCCGGAGGTTTCCGGTTTTTTCCACGCGGCCGTAACCGTTCTGCTCGTAGAAAACCTTTGCCTCCGGCGGTGCCAGAACCTGTGTGCCATCGAATTGTGCCTTCACGCGGGTATAGGTTTGTTTTATGGAATCATTAAAGGGGTGTCTTCTTCCCGGTGGCCGCCACAAACATACTAATACCCTAACGTAAAACATACTATACATGATTCGATATGCAAAAGCAGTTCTCGTTCTACTGCTGACGGCAGTCATCTGCTGCGGAGGAGCCTCCGCGGGCACCGTTGAGAATCTCAACGTGACCTATCAGCTTGGCGGGACCTATATTAATGCAGAAGCTGTTGCACCTGCAGACGGCGGAGGTTTCTTCCTCGGCATGGCCAACAGCTCCGGTGCCGTTCTGCTGAAAACCGATGCTGCGGGAAAGGAAATATGGCGGTCATCCCTCCCCGGTGACGACGTTCGGACCCTCATTGCTCTTGATGACGGGGGAGCAGTTCTCACTACGATCGTTAGAACCGTTGACGGTTCTGAAGAGACCGGCTACACCTTTGGCGGGGACACCTATCTTGTCCGCACTGACAAAAGCGGCAGCATCCTCTGGCAGCAGAAATTACCCGGGATCGGTGCAGGAGACATTGCCGTCTCCGGAAACGTGATCCACTTTGCCGGATGGTTCTGGGAAAGCAACACCGGATTTACCCAGACATATCTGCTCTCAACCGGTGCTCCGGGCAACGACCAGATCCGTCTCGGCAACGAGACTGTATCCATGATTCCGCTTGCGATGCTTCTTGAGGATGACGGCACGCTCGTTCTTACCGGTGGAACCACCTCCTATCTTACCGAGGAAAGCGCCTATGCCTGGATTGCAAAAGTCAGAGGCGGCGTTGTCCAGAGCCAGAGCATTATCCGGACCGGCAGCGCTGATCCGATGTACGGTGCAGGTGCATGCGGATACGCCATCACCCGTGCACAGGACGGAGGCTACCTCGTGGTCGGTTCCAACCCGCCGTTCGGCGTAACCTGGGCCGGCGGTCTCGGCTGGGCAGCGCACATCACGGATACCCTTACCAACGCCTGGGTCAATGAACTTCCCGGATGCTACGTTCCCTACGCCGTTGTTCAGTTCGGCGACGGGTACCTCATTGCCGGAATGGACGGTTATGACGACCCGGTCTGGCTGACGCTTTCGGTCGGCGGTGCAATCACTGAACTTGAAAAAATATCCCAGAATGGCAAACGCGCCATGTTTAATGATATCGCATCCATCTCCGCAGGCTCCGCCGCACTCGTCGGCTGGGTCATGATGGACAGTTCTGCCGAAGGCATTCTTCTCACGCTTTCCGATACCGGAACCCCGACGGCAGTGCCGACCGGTTCTGCCGGAACGGAATGGGCAGGCATGTGGATTGCGGGTGCCGCGGTGATAATCCTTATTCTTGCCGGAGCAGCGTACTTCCTTCTGATCCGAAAACCCGAACCCGAACCGGTGAAAAAGAACTCCGCAAAAAAAGGCGGAAAGAAAAACTGACTTAAAATCTTTTTTTAGTATGATACCGGGCGGGGCGGAATCTTTATCGGCTCCATCTGATAGCCTTTCGGCACCTCGATCTCAAAACAGCAGGCAGGATACCCCTGCGTCATGCACTCCACCTCCTCCACATGCACCGGCTGCTTAAAGTATGCCGAAAAAATCGCTGTCAGAACTCCGCGTGAAATAACACAGCAGCCGCGTTCCGTCTTCGGCAGCACCATGCACTCATAACATTTGTAAATCTCCAGCCGCAGCGGAGAGGTGGTACGGATGCGCATATCCCCAAGCCCGTACCGTACCCAGAACTTGATCACATTCTCAATCGTCTTTTCCAGTGTCTCTGCAACCAGATACACCGAGACCGATTCACCCAGCATCTCGCCTCCCCGCAGCATGATTGGATCGATTCTGATCCCTGCCTCAATCAGCGCCACCTGAATAATATGGGGAATAATCTGGCGGTAGTCAACATTGTCGTACTTGATATAGCACTGGCGGATCAGTTCACGGAACTCATTGTTTCCGGTCTGACGGCACGGCTGAATATCAGCAAGATGTGACGCAGTCAGATAATACATCTTTTTGCGGGCATCTCCCGGAACCGCCCGGGACGCAATAAGTCCGGACTCAATCAGAGAGTTGACATGTACCGACACCGTTGACTTGGACAGACCGGTGTACTCCATAATCCGGGAAAAAGAGACCTCGCCCTCATCACGGATAAGAAACAGGATACTGTTTCTGACCGGACTGCTTATCGCTGTGACCGTACCGTCACTGGAGAACAGTCTGAGATGCTGGGCATTATCTATATCTGACATAGTATTTTTCACGGCTATTCGCGTTTGTTTTTTCGAAAAACCTAATTGGGATATCATTTGCCGCGAACAGATAAGAATGTTCGTGATGGTGCAAAGAAAGTACTGGTGAACTACCGGAAAAAAAGATTAGTTGAAGGGATGGACCGCCGCGTTCTTCTTTGCTAGAACCTCATCCACCTTCGGCTCACCGGTAATGGCACGCTTGATTGCAAGCTTTGTTGCCTCATAGTTCCAGTCATGCACCTTCTTCTTGTCTGCCGCATCCCACTCGATGAAAACGGATGCAATGATCAGCAGATCCTCGGCCTTCTCTTTGGGAATAACTCCCTCCTCAACCGAATCCATAACTGCCATTGCAACCGCATGCTGTGCGGGGCCGAACATCATTACTGCCTGGCCTGCGTTTTTCATGGTAACTTTATTGACCATTAGTGTTACCGGTTTTGGCGGCAGATTCGGAGTGACCACCGCAAGAAGCGGCGTATGTCCTTTCTGCGGAGAAGCAAGCGCACTTACGAAGGCCTGTTCTACGGAACTTCCCTTTGGTCCGATCACCAGATCGATGTGGGCAACTTCCGCACCCTCACCGACCAGTGCTTCTCCAAACATTACGCGGGTAAACGGAGAGATTGCTCCTCCGACCGCATTGTCAACGCTTTGTAAAAATCCCATATTGGTACCTCGCGGGCTGATGTCAGATCCGTTCCGGGTCTGCTCATCTGTTCATATGGTGATGACGGCTTAAATATTTGCTCTTCGGGGATACGAAACTGCTTGACACCACTTCCACCCTTTATAATCGGATGTCATCGCATCACAAACGAAATTTCACAAAAAAACAGCATTTATCTGTAAAATTTAGTATGTCAATTGAACTAAATGTACCTGGTACAAAAGTGCCGCAATCTAATAGGTATTAAATATCAAGAACAAATATGTGAGTAACCACCAGACACTGCGGCTTTGTATCCTGCTGCTGTCCGGGATGGGGAAATTACCATGTTAAAAGCAGTAAAAATTAAGAACGGCGTCTACTGGGTAGGAGCCATTGACTGGAACATTCGTGACTACCACGGCTACACACTTCCGGGAACCACCTACAACGCATACCTCGTCATCGGCGACAAGGTTGCACTGATTGACGGAACCTATCCCGGACACGAGTGGCAGCTGATTGAACGTATTGAATCTGTTCTCCCGCTGGAAAAGATCGACTACATCGTTGCAAACCACATCGAGATCGACCACTCCGGTTCCCTCCCGCTTCTTTCCAAGAAGCTTCCAAATGTCCCGATCTACATGACCGAGATCGCAAAGAAAGGATTTGCACGCCACTATGACACGAGCGCATGGAACATCCACACCATCAAGAACCTTGAGAATCTCCCGCTCGGCGGCGGCAAGACTCTCACGTTCCTTGAGGCACCGTTCCTCCACTGGCCCGACTCCATGTTTACCTATCTCGGTGAAGACAAAATCCTCTTCCCGAACGATGCATTCGGCCAGCACGTTGCATCCAGTGAGCGTTTCGACGACGAACTCGGCATTGATGTCGCCATGGAACACGCAGCAAAGTTCGTGGCAAACCTGATCGTCCCGCTTTCTCCGAAGGTTCTCAAGAAACTCGGTGAAGTCACCGAACTCGGTGTCCCGATCGAAATGATCGCACCGTCGCACGGTATCATCTGGAGAAGCCACGCAGCAGACATCATCAACGCCTACGTCAACTGGGCCAACGGTGTATCCAAAAACAAGATCACCATCGTCTACGACACGATGCACTACTCAACCGGCATTGCAGCCCAGTACATTGCCGAGGGAGCAATCTCCGAAGGTGTTGAGGTCAAGGTTGATCTCCTCAAAGACGGACGCTATGAGGGTGTCCACAGATCCGATGTCGTCCGCGACATTCTCGACTCAAAAGCGGTCATCGTCGGTTCTCCCACCCTTGAAGACTATCCGCTGCCGACGGTTGCAGGATTCCTGTACTATCTGATGGGAATCAGACCGGGCAAACAGACCCAGAAGAAGATCGGATTTGCCTTCGGATCCAACGGCGGCAAGGGCGGAGCGCCCAAAGTCATCACCGAACTTCTGGAGAAAGCAGGCATTCAGATCTGGCACGACCCAGTCGAGTTCACCTACCGTCCGGACCAGACAGACAAGGAAAAGTTCTTCAAACTCGGTCAGGAAATCGCAAAAGAGATCAAAAAGATGCCGTAAGCCAGGGAATCCGTTCCCGCATCTTCTTTTTTTACGCTTATTGCGGCAGATTCTCCCTCCGGAAAACAACCCTTACCACAGACCTGAAAAGAGAACAATTGGATTTTCGTAGGTGTGAGACAGAACTCCCCTCTTCCCCGCAACTACAATAGTATTCTCTACGTATTCCGTTATCAATCTTGCGGACAAACGGGAGCTGTACCTGAATTTATCTCCTGATAATCGCAGTTCTTCGGAGATCACATTTCCGGCCCGCAGGCATGCGTCCTGTGTTTTCCGTGAGAGGCACGGAAATCAGGGCAGCAGTCCACCACAACATTTTTTCTCTTCCCTCTCCCAACACTATACCACTTATGATAGGAACCATACTCATGATCATTGTCGCCATCGCAATCGCGGCAATTCTCTTCTTCTTCCTCAGGAACGGACTTAAACTCCTCATCAACGCCGTGTGCGGAGTTGTCATCCTCTTCATCGTCTCGTACTTCAACCTCGCTCCCATCGGAGACCTCTCCGTTGCCCAGGTCATCGTCTGCGCCGTCGGCGGAATACTCGGCGCCGCACTCCTCATCATCCTCGCATTCTTTGGAATCGTCATCTAAAATCTTTTTTTTTGCAGCCATTTCCCCGGGTGGATCCAAGGAATAGTCCTGATACCTGTGTATTCCGTCTTCCGTATACTTGAATAGACGGAACGCATACCTTCAGCACATCGGTTGGCCTGTTGTGTCGTTTCGTAATCTTTGATCCCAGAATAAGAGACTTTTCAGATTTTTGGAATTAACCCCGGGTTCGGCACTTCATTTTCAAACCCGCATCACAGAACCATGTAATGCGGATACTGTCACCACTGCCGTACGGAAAAAAATCAGGAATGGCAGGCAGCTTCCTGATGCTCCTGCTTTTTCGGGCAGCACTCCCCTTCACAGACTCCGCCCGCAAACGGGCAGATCGACATGGAAAAATCTGCCATCGGATGCCCCTTGCTCTTGATCTCAAACTCCTTGTACCAGCCGAATGCAGCGCGTTTCGTATCAATACCATCCTCAGCAAGCCGCGTCTGGATGGACCGTAAAATCCACTGGGAAATCCCCGGACAACCAAGATCGGATGCAAGATGCGCATACGGAAACAGCATCACCCGTTTTGCCTTCAGCCGTCCGAGCCGTACAAGAATACTCTCCACGGTTGCAGTGACCGTCGCCTCAGGACTTATCTCATCAGACTTTTCCACACAGCAGAAAAGCAGAACGCAGTCCGTCATCTCATCCTCGGGGACCGGTTCCGGTTCTGCCATCTTTGTTTTCTTCGTAATCTTATACCAGACGCGATCCGCGTGAATGCCAAGTATCTTCATCGTTTGTACCTCTCCGTTTGTTCCCTTTCGTCAGTTCCTCTCCGCCATATTCGAGAGCTGCTCACTGGTGAGCATCCCGACAACCCGGCCGCTCTCCACGACCGGAAGCGCCGAGATGTGATGCTGATCCAAAATCCGCGCCGCCTCCCGCAGTGTGTCCGCAGCAGACACGCAGATAACATCGCGCGTCATAATTTCCGCGAGCATGAGATGCTCGCCCGCAACCGCCTTTGCAATATCCCAGGACGTCACAATCCCCTCAAGCGTACCGTCTGGATGCAGTACCGGCAGATGATTGACCTCACGCTCAATCATCGCCTGCGCCGTCGCACGAATTGTAGCGCAGCTGCATATGGCGGGAGGATCCCGGATCATAATATCGGCAACGGTAAGTGGTGTCAGGAACCTTCCGATGAGATAATTCATCTGATCATCCTCAAGAAGGAACCCGTCGTGACCGTATCCGGACATCACCTCGGTGTACTGCACATCCTTTCCGGTGCTGTTTAATGCCAGCACAATCTCCTCCGAAAGATACGGCGGATACAGCCAGTCGGTGGACACCGACAGAATCAGAAACTTCGCATCGGCATTGGCAAACCCTTCACTGAGCGATCCGTTTCTGGTCAGATCATAGTAATCAATGGCTTTGGTGATGTAGAGATAGGAATTCGGATCAAACCGCTGCACAAAACTGCTCCCCTGATGCTTCAGATAGCTTTCCACACTGAACTCGGTCTCAAACCCGTATCCATACTCGGTCTTCTCCTGCAGGGTGCGCCCGAACTTCTTGTGCATCGACTGATCCGACAGATACGTAATGTGGGCGATCATCCGCGCAAGCGACAGACCATGATCGGGGCGCTCGTTTGCCGGATAGCGTCCGCCTTTCCACGCAGGATCGGTCATGATTGCCGCCCGGCCCACCGCACCAAAGGCAATGTGCATCGGGGTTGAATACCCCGCAGCCGCAATTGCAACAACCCGGCGGGCAAATCCGGGGAACGTCACGCTCCAGGTCAGTGCCTGCATTCCGCCCATTGATCCGCCGACAACCGCATAGAGCTCGGTAATCCCGCGCTCGATCAGAAACTGGTGCTGCGCTGCAACCATATCTCGGATGGTTACCACCGGAAAATCCGTACCGTACGGTGCACCGGTCTCCGGATTTATCGAGGCCGGGCCGGTGGAACCTTTGCACCCGCCAATCACATTCGTTGCAATGATACAGTAGCGATCGGTATCAAGCGCTTTTCCGGGACCGATGATACCGTCCCACCATCCCGGATGCTTATCACCTCTGTGCATGCCTGCCGCATGGGCATCTCCTGAAAGTGCATGACAGACGAGAATCGTATTTCCAAGAGACGGGGATGCACCGTACTGCTCGTAGGCAATTGTCACTCCGTGCAGGACAGCCCCGGACTCAAGATGCAGGGGGGCGGCAAGCCGGTGATACTGGGTTGTCGTGTCGCCGACGGAACCTCTCATCACCACTCCTCCCTCCGGGGGATAGTAGTATTCATTGATCGCATTCTGGAAAAACCTCACTCCGAAACACTGCACGTCGTCTCGCGTTCACTGTCCCGTAAATTCACACTGTGATTATTGGGCGGAGGAATGTTTAAAGTATTGTTTTTTGGCAGAACACCTGTGAACAGGGGTTCTGGGTTTTCTCCAGGCACAACCAAAACTCCATCCGGAAAAAGCCGTAAGGAGACCTTTGCAAAAAGCAACTCTTTGAAAAAAAGAAAAAATGGAATCGGTTTAGAAATCCGTCATCACACGGAACTGATCGATCTCTTCGGAGTCAAGCTCTGCAAGGAAGGACTCAGCCGCATTCTTGATATCTTTGCTTGCCGTAATAGCGCGTCCGACCACCACAACATCCGCACCTGCGGCGATTGCCTTCTTGACAACCGGCACGCGGATACCACCGGCGGTTGCAACCAGAATCTTTGCATTGTACTTTGCGGCAACCGCCTTGATCTTCTTGATGTCGCCCCAGCTGTACTCACCGCTTGCCTCCTTATCGATTGCGCGGTGCATCTCCACATACTGCGGAAGAAGCGCAGCGCCGCCCATCTTTGCAAGGTTCTCGATCAGTTTTGCCGGCTCTGCCACATTCAGCATATCGATGATCGCATAGATACCGCACTTCTTTGCTTCCTTAATGAATGCTGCAATCGTCTCAACCGGTGCAAGACCGGAGACCACTGCTGCATCGCCGCCGGCGTTGGAAACCATACGTGCCTCCAGGTTGCCGGTATCCAGCGTCTTTAAATCTGCAACAATGAAACAGTTCGGGCGGATCTTGCGGATCTCACCAATAACGTGTAAACCGAACTGTTTGATGAGCGGCGTTCCCGCCTCAAAGATGACATGATCATTCTGCGGAACCTCACGCAGCACACGCTCCACCTGTTTCATATCAACCAGATCCATCGCGACCTGCAGATACGGCGGGTTCCAGAGCCGCTGAACCTTGAATCCCATAACACCATGGGCTGCCCGGTCCTTCTCCTTGAGAACGGTTGCCGTGTCTGGGAACTTGTCAAGCGCACGGGAAAGTGCAAGGCGGGTTGCTCCGTAGTTGAAGCGGTAGAGCTTGTTGAAGTCCGCTGCCTCCGGAGAGATGAAAACGCTTGCAACAATTACCACATCATCAACATCCATACCGGTAAAAACGCCGTCCTCAAGAGCATCGGCAACCGCCTTGGATACTGCGGCCTGTGCGGGGCCGAAGATCTGGGTTACCTGCTCCGTGTGCTTCAGCGTAACCTTCGGAACAATCAGGACTGCCGGTTTTGGCAGAAGGTTCGGGCGGATAACGCCAAGCAGCGGCGTGTGTCCGGCGGAAAGCTGGGTCAGACCGTTTGCAAAAGCGGTTCCGACCGGTCCCATCTTGTCGCCGATCATAAGATCGATGTGAGCAAGTTCTGCCCCATCGCCAACGAGTGCTTCACCAATCAAAAACATAGAAAATCTCTGCAGTACCGTTGGTCTTGCAAGACTATAAAGACGACGTGGCTTCTCCTCCCTGTCAGGTTACAGCCTGTCCTTTTCTGCCAGCTCTGATAACGTGTTGCCGCAGACGCGGTACACCGTCCAGTCACTCATCGGCTCAGCGCCGAGCGCGAGATAAAAATCGATACTCGGACGGTTCCAGTCCAGACACCACCATTCAAGTCTGCCGCATCCGCGCTCCACTGCAACTGCGGCAAGTCGCGCAAGAAACGCTTTCCCGATTCCGCGTCCGCGGAACTCCGGTCTCACATACAGATCCTCCAAGTATATTCCCGCCCGCCCGAGAAACGTGGAAAAGTTATGGAAGAACAGCGCAAACCCGACTGCCGTTCCGTCACTCTCCCCTATCAGAACCTCTGCCTTTCGTCTGACAAACAGCCATTCATGAAGAAGCTCCTCGGTTGCCACAACCTCATTCTCCATATGTTCATACTCGGCGAGTTCGCGGATAAATCCCAGTATCCGGGGAACATCACCGGGAACTGCAAACCGCAGACACAGCGAATCCATACATAGTATTTGTTCCGGGATTTTTTTAGATATCCCTCAGATAGGCAAACTTCGGGGATATTGCGGCAAGCAGCCGCCACTGCCGGTACATGTGGTCAATGGTAGGGGAAAGACTGGTCTCATACATGGTACGGAGACGTACGGGGTCCGGTTTCTCCCCCGGCTCTGCGGCACGCATAAATGCATCGGCAAATGCACTGCCGCTTACCAAAGCACTGGATATACCCTCACCCAGCGGATTGAGCATATTTGCCGCATCCCCCGCAAGAAATACTCTCCCCTCCCCTTTGTCAACCGGATTTTCCGGTGTTATGCGGGGAAGCAGCCATCGCTCCTCAAACTCAGGAGCGGAAAGCCGTGCATGGTGATTTTCTGCGAGGTACGCGAGAAATTTTTTATGATATCTGCCTGCATCCGGTGCATGATGAACACCGACACCGGTAATGATGTAGTTATCTTTGACCATACACCATGCATCATAATCGGAAAGCTCAGGCTGCAGAAACGTGTGGAAGTATGCAGGATCGAGATCAATTTCCCCTTTGGCATAAACCTGGTAGGTGGTGATACAGTCTCCCGGTTTTTTCCGGAGTTTCCTGCGAACGGTTCCGGCAGGTCCGTCACATCCGGCAAGGACCCTCGCCGACAGTCCGGACGCGGATTTTCCGCCGAGCCGGACTGCAACGTGATCTTTTTTCTCAACAAATCCGATGACCGGTGTTTCTTCAAGAAACACTGCACCGGCATCAGCCGCCTCCAGTACCATCCAGTAGTCAAGGAGGCTGCGCCAGATACTGAGGCAAAGTCCCTCAACCGGGATTTTCATGCCGGTATCGGTAGTCAGGATCATACCTTTGTTCAGATGCGGCTCGGCATACACCGCCCGGGGGATCTTTCCGAACGTATGTTCAAGGATTCCGACGGATTTCTGGATCAGAATGCCGGAACAGGATTTTTGTCTGGGCATCACCGTCTTATCAGCAATCAGAACAGAGTATCCTGAGTCGGCCAGGAGTTTTGCGGTGATGCAGCCGGCAGGTCCTGCTCCCGCGATGACTACATCATACATGTTACTGTCCAGTCTTTGCGCTGAGATCACTGATATCCACTGCAATAACGGCAGTTCTGCCGATGTTGCGGCTGATGTACTCCATCGCCCTGTCATGGAATGCCGGCGAGTATTTCTCCATCAGGGCTTCAAGGGCAGTCTGTTTTTCTGTTGTATCCCCGACAAACCGTGCTGTTCCAAACACCACCACGGATCGGTAGGCCATGTCAAACCGATCGGGAAGAACCTCTGCTGTTGTAACAACTAAAAAGGATACAAGCGGATTTTCGCGCAGATTGTCGATCTTATGTCCTTCCACTGCGGAGTGAAGATACAGGGTGTTTCCCCGCAAAACATAGTTCATAGGAACCGCATAGGGCTGTCCGCCGCTGTCTGCCGTTGCAAGCGTTCCCCAGATACCGTTTTGCAGAATATCCCGTGCATCACTCTCCGGGAGCTGGGATGCTTTCCTCCTCATAGGTCTCATGGGTACGTTGTAGGATGATGAAGTATTAATAATGGACGAAAGTCACAAAAAACACAGTTGTTTTGAAAAATATATCAATACTATGTGTTGGCTACTGTGGTTTACGGTAGAGGAACCGGGCACAGCTATTGATGTGCGAGTGCCCAGAGATAGATCGAAGCAACACTTCCGTACGGGGAATAGCGGCGGCGCAGTTCCTCAAACTCTTTCTTTGAAACCGTCTCCATCCCATACAGCCGCATCATTCCCCGCCGTATCCCAAGATCATGCCAGCTGCAGATGTCCGGATGCTGCAGGGAGTGAAGCATCAGCATCTCGGCAGTCCAGATACCGATCCCCGGCAGCGCAGTAAGCTCTCTGATGATCCGATCCTCATCAGCCTCCCGCAGTTTCCGGGCATCAATCTGCCCTGAAACAAAAGCGAAAGCAATGCCCCGGATGTACCCTGCCTTTCTCCGTGACATACCAAGTGACTGAATCTCCTCTTCGGAGAACCGGGCGATCTGTTCGGGGGTTACGGCCCCGCCGCACCGGTCAACCACCCGGCCATACACCGTCTCGGCTGCTTTGGTGGAAATCTGCTGGGCGATCACACAGTTGACAAGAGCGGTAAAAAGATCCGGCATCAGCGGCCGGTCGGGGTGCCCGAGCCGGTCAATTGCAGCTCCGAGAATTGGATCTGCTGCCTTCAGAGCCTCGGTTTCCATTGTGCCGTAAGGGAAATACTGCATGATTGAGTCAGATATGGACACAGAGGGAATAAGTAGTATTCGGCTCGGAAAAATGCTCCCCGCAACGCCCTGCAAAGGCAAAGATTCATGTAACATTCCTTACTATGTATCTGTAAAGAGGTTACGAGAGGATGGGGTTGAAAAGCTGGGTGGTCCCGCAGGATAAATTCTTTTTTGAACTGTTCGAAGAGCAGGCGGAGATTGTCTGCGAAGCAGCGGATCTTTTAGTAAATATCTTTGCCGACTACACCAATATTCAGGAAAAATACCGGCAGATGAAAGATCTTGAGCACCGGGGCGACGCAATGGCGCACCGGGCATATGACGAACTGAACCGGACGTTCATCACACCAATTGAGCCGGAAGAGATCTCCCGGCTGGTTACCGCTCTTGATGATGTGATCGACTTCATCGACTCGGGAGCCAACATGCTCCTGATCTACGAAATCGAGAAACCCGACACGTTCATGGTTGAGTTTGCCTCGGTGATCCGTCAGGCGGCAGAAGAGATCCGTACCGGCGTTGCCGGTCTCCGCACGCTGAACGATCCCGAAACCATCAAGGGATGCTGCATTGAGATCAACCGCCTGGAAAATCAGGGAGATGACATCCTTTCCAATGCCCTGTACAGTCTGTTCAAGACAAAAGACCCTGTCGAGATCATCAAACTCAAGGACATCTATGAGCACTTTGAGATTGCTACCGACAAATGTGAAGATGTGGCCGATGTGTTTGCCGCAATTCTGATCCGTCACACGTGAGTGCAATGGACGCGAACACGGTTATTATCATCGCAGGCATTGTGATCGCGCTTGCGTTCAACTTTTCCAACGGAAGAAACGACGCATCCAACACGGTGGCAACCGTTATTGCAACGCGGGCGCTTGCACCCCGGACTGCAATTCTGATCGCATCTGTCTGTTGTCTTGCCGGTCCTTTTATCTACTCAACCGCAGTTGCAAAAACTATTGGAAAAGGTATTGTTGATCCCGGTATCTTCACGCCGGTACTTCTTTTTATCGGACTCATCGGTGCAGTGCTGTGGGTGAACGCCTGTTCGCACTACGGCATTCCGGTATCCTCATCACACGCCCTTGTCGGCGGCCTGATGGGGGCGGGTCTTGCCGCGGGAGGAATCTCCGCCGTGTTCTGGCCTGCGCCGGAGCTTGTCGGATGGACCGTTGTCTATCTTGCCTGCGGTGCAGTTCTCGGTGCAGGTATCATGGCAGTTCTTGCAGCAGTCTTCAGGGACTCCCTGAAGTTCTATGCAATCCTCGGGGCAGCGGCCGGGGCAGTTGTGACGATTCCCATCCTGATGATTCTGGATCTGTTCGTCATTAAAGGGCTGCTTGCCATCCTGCTCTTTATCTGTGTCTCGCCGATGCTCGGCCTGATCGTCTCCTACATCTTCACCACCATTTTAACCAAAATCATGGCAAGTGCCAAACACCCGACGAAGATGAACAAATGGTTCCAGCGTGCGCAGATTGTGGGTTCCGGTTTTCAGGCGATGAGTCTTGGCGGCAATGACGCCCAGAACGCAATGGGTATCATCATCGCAATTCTGATCGCCGCAGGATTTGTAACGGCCGATGCAGAACTTCCCATGTGGGTAATTGTACTGTCGGCTCTTGCGATTGCTCTTGGTCTTTTGTCCGGCGGCTGGAAGGTTATCAAAAAGATGGGCACGGGCATTACCCGTATCCGTCCCTATCAGGGATTTTCCGCGTCAATGTCCGGCGGGATGGTATTATCCTTTATGACCATGTTTGGTGTTCCGGTCTCAACAACACACGTTGCAACCGGAACCATCATGGGAACCGGCGTGACGCGGGGAGCCGGTGCGGTGCGGTGGGGAGCAGTCCGCCAGATGGTAACCGCCTGGATCTTAACTATTCCCGCAGCCGCAGCAGTCTCCGGCATCTGTTACCTTGCCGCCCGGCTGGTGTTCGGGTTTTAACCCGAATCCTTTTCCGGAAAGCGGAATCCCGCTTCCCTTCTTTTAAAACATCAGTGAGATCCCGTACACGACACAGCCGATGGCGACAATCATCAGCACAATATACATCAGTCCGGGTTTTGGTATTTCGTCATCCATATTGCTTATCTTTCTCTCATCCAGAGAGTTTATGCGTTACGCCCCCCAATGAGTACTGCAATGATCAATATTCGCAGAGACGTTTGCGGCTACTGTGGGGCATGTGTGTCAGTCTGTCCGCAGGGTTCGCTTGAGTTAATCGACGCGTATCTTACTGTTGATACAGAGACCTGCAAGAACAAATGCAAAATCTGCTCGACCGTCTGTCCTCTCGGGGCTATTGAATGGGTGGAAAAATGAAGGAGGCTTACGACGTTCTGGTTGTTGGAGGAGGTCCGGGAGGAGCTCTTGCGGCAAAGGCAGCAGCCGAGGCAGGTCTTTCGGTCCTGCTGGTTGAAAAACGACCTGCAATCGGTGCCCCGGTCCGCTGTGCGGAGGGTATTGGAAAAGATGCGCTCGCCGAGTTTATCGAAGCAGATCCGAAATGGGTCTCAACCGACATTGAGCGTGCAGTGCTTGTCGGTCCGGACGGCACACGGTTCACCATCGGTGGCGAAGCAGCCGGAGGAAAGGTCGGATATGTTCTGGACCGCAAGATGTTTGACCGTGAACTTGTCTGGCGTGCGGCGGAAGCCGGTGCAGAGATTCAGGTGCATGCACGTGCATCCGCACCGATCATGATCGACGGTAAACTGCAGGGAGCTGTCATTCACCAGCACGGAAAGACCTACGAGGTCCGTGCGAAAGTCGTGATTGCAGCCGACGGTGTTGAGTCGAAGTTTGCAAAGTGGGCCGGAATCGATACAACCGTGCCGCTCTGGGAGCTTGAGACCTGTGCCCAGTATGTCGTCAATGACATCGATATTGATCCGAAAGCAAATGTGTTCTATGTCTCAAACGAGGCATGTCCGTGGGGATACATCTGGATCTTCCCGAAAGGCCCGCGCTGTGCAAACATCGGTATCGGTATTGCCGGAACCAAATCCGGCGAGGGACACCGTGCAAAGGACTATCTTGACCGCTATCTGGCAAAAGAGTTCCCGAACGGAAAAGTCACCGAACTTATTGTGGGTGGCGTCTCCGTCTGCAAGCCGCTTGAGAGTACCGTTGCAGACAACCTGATCATTGTGGGCGATGCTGCACGGCTTTCTGATCCTATCACGGGCGGCGGTATCTACAATGCGATGTACACCGGAAACCTGGCCGGAAATGTTGCGGCAACGGCAATCAAGAACGGCGATACCTCAAAGAATGCCCTGATGATCTATGACAAGACCTGGCGTGAGGGCCCGGTTGGCAAAACGCTTGCTCGTAATTATGCGGTCAAGGAGTCGTTCATCAAGATGGACGACAAGAAACTGAACTCGATTGTTCACTCCATGTCGGATCTCAGTATTGAGGATCTGAGCGTGAAAAAACTGGTGCTTGCAATCTTTAAGGCGAATCCGTGGCTGGCTCTTGAACTGCCGCATCTCCTCAAAGCACTCTAATCTTTTTTTCGGGTACGATGAAAGAAGCGTATGATGTTGTTGTAGTGGGCGCAGGACCTGCAGGTTCCATGGCGGCACATGCTGCCGCTGCCCGTGGTGCCTCGGTCCTGCTGGTTGAAAAGCGGCCTGCAATCGGCGCTCCGGTACGGTGTGCCGAGGGCATTGTAACCGCAGACCTTGCCGAGTTCATGGATCCGGATCCGAAATGGGTTTCTACGGTTATCCGAAAAGCCCGGTTCATTGCGCCGGACAAATGTAGTTTCACGATTACCGGAAAAACCGGGAATGAAGTGCTTGGCTATACGCTGGATCGGAAAATCTTTGATCGCGATCTGGCACGGAAAGCAGCCGATGCGGGCGCGGATGTTCTGGTCCACGCACGTGCTGTTCCTTTCATGGAAGAGGGCAGGCTTTCAGGTGTGATAATCCATCAGCATGGAAGGACCTGCGAAGTCCGTGCGAAAGTCGTGATTGCAGCTGATGGTGTGGAGTCGAAGTTTGCAAAGTTTGCGGGTATCAATACAACCGTGCCTCTCGCCGATCTTGACTCGTGTGTGCAGTATCTGGTTACCGGCATTGACATTGAGCCGGAGACGAATGTCTTTTACTGGAGCAGCACGGACTGCCCGCACGGATACATCTGGATATTTGCCAAAGGTCCGCGCTGTGCAAACATCGGCATAGGAATCCCGGGGACAAAATCCGGTGACGGTCACCGTGCGAAGGATTATCTGGATCGGTTCATGGAGAAGAACTTCCCGGACGGTAAAATCACGGAACTGATTGCAGGTGGTGTCTCCACCTGCAAGCCGCTTGAATCCACGATTGCAGATAATCTGATCATCTGCGGTGATGCTGCGCGGCTTTCTGATCCGTTCACTGGTGGAGGAATCTACCAGGCGCTGTATTCAGGGCGTCTTGCCGGCGAGACGGCAGCGAATGCAGTTGCCCAAGACGACTGTTCCCGGCAGGCGCTGACTGCCTATGAGAGGACCTGGCGTCAGAGCCGTATGGGAACGTTCCTGTCACGCTCGTATCTGATCAAAGAGGTGTTCTTCCGGATGGATGATTCCCTGCTGAATGCGGTGATTGGATCCGTTCCGGATCTGCATCTGGACGAGGTGACCATCCCTTCCGTTCTTGCGGCGATGCTGAAGAGCAATCCCTGGCTTGTGGTCAGGTTCCCGATGCTCTTTCTGCGCCGAGGATGATTCCTTCGGGACTATTTTTTTCCCTCTGTTTTTTGTATATTTTTCCGGACGGATGCCTTTGTACTACTGAAAACATCTCACTGCATTTGGGATTGTCATAACAGAAATCAGAAAAAGAAGTGCATCGACCGGGACTCGAACCCGAGTTTAGGCGTTGGCAACGCCTAGTGATAACCACTACACTATCGATGCGTGTGTGCCTTACAAGATTGGCAGAATTCGCATATATACATTACGATTCCCTATTGTCCGTCAGAGTCCGATCCAGGCCCAGGAACCGGTTACTGCACAGCAGATCAGGAAACCGATGATGGCTCCCGCGTTAATATACGGAAGGCCCGGCTGCGGTTTTCCGGAGTTTAAGGGAATCATCAGCGAGCACAGACCGATAATACCGCCGATCAGGGCGCCGAGTGCGGGAAGTGCAATTCCTGCCACGGAGAGAATACCCTCGCCGCCTGCATACACCTGTGCGGAAACCACCAGAATTGCCGGCATGATCATATCCCCCATTCCTATCATGTAGGCGCCGCGTTCCTCTTTACTGTCCTGCAGGGAAAACCCGGAGTTCCGGTAGGAGTAACTGCGGGTTTTGGGAACAATAAACATAATCGGCATTTTCTGGCGGAGAACACCGTCCGCAAGCGTCAGCATATGCTTTGTCCGGTGTACCGAAACCGCATCGTATACAATCAGCAGAATCAGCAGAATCAGTACCGGAATAATCGAAAGTGAAATGCCGAAGATCGCCGCACAGCCTGCCGAGATAAGAATTCCCGAAACATTGATCACATACCACTCCGGCCGGTACCAGAGCAGCAGAATCACGATCACCGCAGCGGCAATCCCGATCCACGACGCAGGAAGTGTCGGGACATAGGAAAATATCAGCGACGAGACGACATAGTAGATTACCAGTGCCAGACAGATACCGATAATTGCACTGATAACCGTCTGCGCTTTCCACTTAATCAAAAGTAACAGGAGCGCAGTGAACACGAGCATAATAAACAGGAACACAAACGGATTTGCGATCGAATCCGGATCCTCAAATGCACCCAGTCCCGCCTGCGTAACCGGGTAGATCAGCAGAAGCGACAATAGCCCGGTCGCAAGCATCAGGAGGAGCATGCCGGAGTACGGCACAAGAGAACGGAGGGAAAATTCACTCATGTATAGGTAACTTAATATTTTAGCGGTCTCCTTAGTTAAAATATGAATGTTCGTCGTGAAAGCCTTCCGGGAATCCTGCTGGAAGTTCTGCTGGTAATTGTCATGGCAGTCTCCGGCCTTGCTATCATTATCCGGCTCTGGCAGGACGCTTTTGTCGCAATTGGGGTTGAACTGCTGATTATTTCCGTGGGCCTGCTGCTGCTCTTGATTCTTTTCCGTCTCCGCCGTCTTGAAGAACAGAGCGCAGCACGTGAACGGGTCATGCGCAGTAACCTCGAAGACCTCGGGCGTCAGATGATCCAGCGGCAGGATGCCACCTCGCTGAAAGTTGTTGAGGCAGTTGAGAGCATCAAAAGCAGAATGTACCGGTAGGCAAAACCATGGGTGTTGCACTGCGGCCGCTCATTGCGGATTATAAGGAATCCCTTGCATGGGATCAACTCGGCGGTACCGCGGCCATCGATGCATACAATGCCCTGTACCAGTTTTTAAGCGGTATCCGTCAGCCGGACGGAACCCCGCTGATGGATGACGAAGGCCGCATCACATCCCACCTGAGCGGTCTTCTGTTCCGCACCGCAAATCTTGTGGAAAAAAACATCACGCCCGTGTACGTGTTTGATGGAAAGCCCCCGGCATTTAAGGAAGCAACCCTTGCCGAACGACGTGTCATTCGTGAGAATGCAAAAGAGTCCTGGGAACGCGCCGTAAAAGAAGGCGATGAGGATTCCGCACGCAAATATGCAATGGCCTCCTCAAAAGTTGATGCATTTATCACCGACTCCTCCAAGGAACTTCTGACGGCTCTTGGCATTCCCTGGATTCAGGCTCCCGAGGAAGGGGAAGCACAGTCTGCATATATGGCCGCCGCGGGAGATGTTACCTACGCGGTGTCGCAGGATTATGACTCACTGCTGTTTGGAACACCGAAGCTTCTCCGCAATCTTACTGTCTCCGGCAAACGCCGCCTGCACGGGAAGTATGTGCCGGTTTATCCGGAACGACTGATTCTTGCGGAAGTCCTGAACGGTCTGGAAATGACGCAGGTCGAACTGATCGCCTCCGCCCTTCTCATCGGTACCGACTACAACAGCGGTGTAAAGGGTGTCGGCCCGAAAACCGCGGTCAAACTTGTTCGCGAAGGAAAGTTTGCCGAACGCATTGTCGAGTCGGAGAACGCTGCAGATCCGGAGGAACTTATCCGCTACTTCCTTGATCCTCCGGTGGAAAAGAACTACACCATTGCAAAAAAAGCACCGGTACAGGAAAAAGTCTTTGAAATTCTCTGTGAACAGCACGGTTTCTCGGAGGACCGGGTATCCGCAGGGCTGGAACGTCTCGGCGCAAAAAAGGGCCAGGCAACTCTCGACTCCTGGTTTTAACGTCTTGTCTGGTTCGTATAATCCTGTTTTGCTGCAATCACCGCACGGATTCCGCCGCGGGGATTTGGCACGTCCCCGATATACCGCGGAATTAGATGCAGATGAACATGCATCACCGTCTGGCCTGCGGCCTCTCCGCAGTTTATCCCAAGATTGTAGCCGTCGGGTGCATATGTTTCATCCAGCAGATCTTTTGCCTGGTTCACAAGCGCGAGGACCGCCGTCTGCTCGGCGGGTGTGAGATCAAACCAGGATGCAACATGCCGTCTGGGAATTACCAGCAGATGGCCGGGTGAGACCGGATAGAGATCATCCTTGGCAAACGCCAGATCATTTTCCAGAAGAATTTCATCCGGATTGCAGAAGGGACAGTCTGTCATAAAAAAAGATTATTCGATTGATTTCCTGCCGAATATCCGGTCACGCATTGCAGTCAGCTCCTCATAGTATACGACCCCGATGTCGCGCAGCGTCGTAACCATTGTCGGGTTCAGTTTGAAGAGCAGATAGGCAATACCAATCAGCACGACAACTGCGAGGAGTTCGCAGAACACGTTGTGTGCCCAGAAGAAACTCGCATAGCCGTACATCTCCGGTTCCGGGAACCATTCCTGGAACCAGGGATACCACTGCTGCGTGTATGCGGTTACCACATACACATTGCGGAAGATGTTCACCACAAAGATCGGTATCGTTACCAGGAAGAACAGAGCGATTTTCCTCTTCCAGCTTGACGGAATGATGGCCACAACACCGAGAAGAATGGCAATCGCCTGAATGCCGGTGCATCCGAGAATAACCTCAACCTGGAACCCGAAGGTGTTGCCCGGCAGGACCTCTCCCATAAAGATGTTCCAGGCCGACATGGTGTACGGTGTTCCGATTGCGGTAAGAACAACTGCCACCAGATCCACGACCACACTGATCAGCCAGTTTCCCAGAGCCGGAATGAATGCAAACGGTGCATAGATCAGATATGCAATGGATGCGGCATATGTCAGGCGGCGGATATAGTAATCCTCCATGAGCAGTCGTTTTACGGTTATGTAAATACACGGCAGGGCAGCGATCGCAATTATTGGATAGACAAAGTTTCCCTCCTCAAAGAAATGGGGGAACATCAGCAGGAGCACTGCCTCCATGGTAATCCATCCGGTACTTGCCACATACTTCTGATGCTTTCCCGGAATCAGAAAGAGCAGGAATGCAATACAGGAAAGGATGACAACGGCTTCAATCAACTGCTCCAACATAAGAACTGGTTACACTGTTTGCCGTGATCGATAAAGAGGGTTTTGCTGGAGGACTATGTTCCCGGATATGGTCAGAGTATATAAGGTTTCAAAACAAATATTTAACTCTATGATGTTCTGTCCGAAATGCGGGAAATTAATGAAGTCCAGAGACGGCAAACTGACCTGTGCAAAGTGCGGGTATGCAGAGGAGATCAGCTCGGCAGAGAAGGAACAAATGAAAAAAGTTGCTTATATGCAGGAAAATGACATCCTTATCGTTGACGAAGATATGGATATCGAAACAAAACCGACCTGTGCCATCAAATGTCCGAACTGCGGACATGGAATTGCCGAGTGGTGGCTTCGCCAGCTTCGCAGTGCGGATGAATCGGAGGTCAGGTTCTTCCGCTGCACCAAATGCAAACACACCTGGCGTGAATACGATTGAGTCGGTATGCAGGGGAGAGGGGGATCTCCCATCTGATTTTTTTTCTGTACGATCCCAACCGAGTTTTTATATAGTTACCTGTTTTAGATATAAATATGTCAGGCCTGCCCGATGAATCATTGAAGATCGAAAATGTGGTTGCCTCCACAAAGGTGAATGATAAACTGGATCTCCTCGTTCTCGCAGCGCAGATCCCCGGCGCAGAATACAATAAACAACGGTTTCCGGGTGTTGTTCTGCGGATGCAGAACCCGAAAATTGCTGCACTGGTGTTCGGATCGGGCAAGGTTGTGCTTACCGGTGCAAAAAGCATCGACAGCCTCAACAAAGGCCTTGAGTATCTGGTAGGCCTCCTCCGCGACCTCAATATTGAGATTGTGGACAATCCTACCTACAGTATTCAGAATATTGTGACCTCCGCCGATCTGGGTTCGCGCATCAATCTCAACAAGATCGCAATGAGCTTCAACCTTGACAAGATCGAGTATGAACCGGAACAGTTCCCCGGTCTTGTCTATCGGCTGGACGATCCAAAAGTTGTTGTCCTGCTGTTTGGGTCCGGAAAACTGATCATCACCGGCGGTAAAGTGCCTGAGGATGCAAAGCGGGCGGTTCAAAAGATTTACAAAGATCTCTCCGATCTGAAAATGCTCTGATATCTCTGGATCACGGGCATCCTTTTCCCTTTTTTTCTTATAGACGGAGTTGGAGGCATACGGCAGATTCATATCGGCCGTGCCGCACGGGTGACACTATCCGGACACTCAATGTGCATCAGACAGAATGGTATGGACAAGCCGGGACTTTTGGAGCAACGCCGGATACAGCGGCAATGATATAAATTTATACGGTGTATAAGTACAGTATTATTAACGACCGTCACACTGGCAATGTTCGGGTGTGTCAAGGGGTATTACAGATGTTAAAAGCAACAATAGATGCAGATATTTTCCGGGAGACGATCGATGCTGTCTCTGCACTGGTAAACGAATGCCGACTTCACGTCGATGAGCGCGGCATCCGCACAATCACGGTTGATACCTCCAACGTTGCCATGGTGTCCCTGGAGCTTGAAGCCGGTGCATTTTCCGCCTATACGGCAGAACCCGCGGAACTCGGTCTTGACATCGAAAAGATCCGGGCAATGATGGGCATGATCGGCAAGACCGATTCCGTTGCACTTGAACTTGATGACACCGGAAAAAAGCTGAAGATTAGTTTCGGCGGATATGAATACTCCATAACTCTGCTTGACACGAAGACCATCAGAAAGGATCCGAACGCGCCGAACCTTGACCTTCCCGCAACGTTTGAGGTTGCAGGTTCCATGTTCTACGACGCAATCAAGGCCTCTGCAATGGTCTCTGACAAGATCTCCTTATCCGTAAACCCGGATACCCAGGTCTTCACCCTGAATGCCGAAGGTGACAGCGACAGAATCAAACGCGAACTTGCAGGTGACGATGTCCATTACCTCTCCTGCGCTGCGGCACGCTCACTTTTCTCCCTTGACTACCTGAAAGACATGGGCAAGTCCATCAGCAGAGCCGACAAAGTACAGATCCGGCTCGGCAACGACCACCCGGTACAGTTTTCCTTTGTTTATGCAGACGGCAAAGGCAAGATCGGCTATCTGCTTGCCCCGAGAATTGAGGCAGACTAATTATGCGTCTCGCCGTTGAGCCGCGCGACCTAACCCACTATCCTTTTTTGAAAGAGTCCCAGGAGTTTCTTGCCGCACGCGGCATCAAGATGCATGACTTCACTGCATCGGCCCTCGGACGGAAGTATCTCGACACCGCAGTCGAGCGGGTAGCCTGTGCCATCGACGGAAAAGAAATCTATCCTGAGTCACAGGATGTTGTTGCCGACATTGCGACCTATGTACTTGCACGCGTTCTTGTCTCCTGTATCAGGGACCGCAACCTCATCGAGAGGCTTGCACGCATGGAAGCAAAACGGGTGTACTTCTACATCCATGACGAGGAGAATGAAAAACTCAAGAACCATGTCTGTGAGACACTCGGGATCACCCTGGGTCTTGGAAAAATGCCGGTGATCAAATATGTGGAACTTGCCTCAACCGTCCGTGAACCGAAGTGGCGTCTCATTAACCGTGATGTGGATGCCGGGCAGGTTGCAATCTCCGACGATGAACAGGACATACTGCTGCGGGAACGCATCAGAAAAATTCTTGTGTCCCAGCTGCCGCTGACCATTCCTCCGTCGATGGAACATGAGTTTGCGCCGTGGTGTGAAAAAATCACGGCTGCTCTGCAGGAGAGAACACTTGCCGAGTTCGGGGCAATCGATGAATCAGCATACCCTCCCTGCATTCAGGCGCTGATTGCGGGAGCTGCGGCGGGTGTCAATCTTTCGCACTCGGGCAGGTTTGCGATGACGGCATTTCTGAACAATATCGGCATGACACCCGCACAGGTTGCGGGTATTTTTGCCCGGAGTCCTGACTTTAATCCCGATATGACCATGTATCAGGTGGATCATATCACCACGCATGAGTACACGACACCCGCCTGCCAGACCATGCTGACGCATGGTATCTGTGTAAACCGTGATTCGCTGTGCGACAAAATCGCCCATCCCCTCAACTATTATCGTTCCAAGAAAAAACTGCTGGAAAGAAAGCGTCTCCGGGAAGAAGCCCAGGCACAGACTGCTGCGGAAAAATCTGTTCCGGAAAAGCCGAAGGAATAACGATAATTCCGTAAATATTTATAGCCTCCGTCAATACATCTAAGGAGTAAACCATGTGGAGTCATGGAGGAGCAATTTGCCAGTAATACCCTATCCTGAATCAGCGAAGCAAACCCTGTATTCTATGCTAAGATACGGGGCAGAGCGTGCAGGAAGCACGCGTCCTGCTCTTGCCTATTACGGGAATCATATCAGCTACGGGGAACTTCTTGCCGAGGTTCATGCGTGCGCTGCCGGTCTTCGTGCCCACGGGGTACAACGCGGGGACTTTGTTACCATCTTCCTTCCCAATATTCCGCAGTGTGTTGTTGCAGTCTATGCGGTCAATCTGATCGGTGCGGTCTGCAACATGGTGCACCCGCTGTCAACCACTGGTGAGACCGGATACGCGGTGGATCTGACCGAAAGCAAGTACGTACTGACCTGTGAGATCAATGAGGCTGTCTGCTCGGGAATGGATGTGGAGATTATCCGGTGCAGAACCCCCGCCTACTTCCCGAAAACGCCGAAAGGCTATCTCATGGGATGGGTGTATCGCCGGGCGGTCCGGAAATGTCTCAACGGGGAAAATGTCAGGAAGATCACCGAGTGGGAAGATCTCATGAAAGAAGGGCGTGCCGCAGTTGCCGCGTCCGGTGTTCCGGAGATGGCAGGTGCTCCAAAAGATACCGCAGTTATTATGTACACCGGCGGTACGACCGGGACTGCAAAGGGGGTGATGCTGTCCAACTTTGCGGTAAATGCGGTTGCAATTCAGCTTGTAGTAGGCATCGGCGGCGAGGAGATTCATGCGGGCGACGGATTTCTGGCAATTCTTCCGATGTTCCATGCATTCGGTCTTGCGGTCACCGTCCATACGCCGCTTTCCGCAGGTCTGAAGGTTGCCCTTCTGCCGAGGTTTGATGCAAAAGAGTGTGCCCATACCATTCTTTCGGAGAAGACCGCATACATTGCCGGAGTCCCTGCGATGTATGAACGGATGTACCGCGAGTTTGAGGGAAAGGATCTTTCGTTCATCAAGTTGATCGTTGCGGGCGGCGACAGTGTGGGCGGCAGTCTGATCAACCGGTACAACCAGCTTCTCCGTCAGGGTGACTGTAAGGTGAAGTTCCGGCCCGGCTACGGACTGACCGAAGCATGCAGTGTCTGCGCGTTAACGGCGGACGGCTACCGTACGGTTCCTACGGGCTGTGTCGGCATTCCGCTGATGGGAAACAGGGTCTGTACCGTTGAGCCGGGAACCACAAATGTTCTGCCGGACGGTGGGGAAGGGGAACTGTGTCTCTTAAGTGATGCGGTGATGACCGGTTACTATCGTAATCAGGAGGCAACCGATGCGGTTCTCAGGCGGCATGAGGACGGAAAGCTCTGGCTGCACACCGGAGATATTGTAAAGATCACCCCGACCGGTGACATCTGTTTCCGTTCACGGCACAAGCGCATGGTGAAAGTGAACGGTTATAACGTGTATCCGATGATGATCGAGGAGGTCATGCAGACGCATCCTGATGTGCAGGAGGTCTGTGCGATCGGCATTCCCTGGAAACATGATACCCGTATCAAGCTGTATGTCACTCTGAAGCGGAAGATGGATCCTGCGGAGGCGGAACGCAAACTCATTGAGTATGCGGTGGGGAGGCTGAACCGGTGGAGTATTCCCGCGGCGGTTGAGATCGTTTCCGCTCTTCCGCGTACCAAGATGGAAAAAACCGATTACCGGGCGCTGGAGGAGATGGAACTCCGGAAAAACGCGTCCCGCTGAATCAAAACAGCATAAAAAATATTTTTTTTTTCTGAGGTTTCAGGCAATTGCTTTTTTAATGATGGTCAGACCGGCCACGGTCAGGTACACGACAAACAGTAGTAATGCGCCAATATATCCGTATGCCGCAGGCATGACCATCGGCAGGGCAAACAGCAGAATGCCGAATACGATCAGGGCAGAGACCCCGACAATGATATCCAGAACCCATCCTTTCATGGTTATATGAATTGGCGTGTGTGCTTTTATGAGTTTTGATAACGCAAGTATTAGGTATGGAGAAAGATGAGGCGCTTGCCCTTCTGCATGCACATGTGATGACGGATTCGCTTCGCGGACACTGTATTGCGACCGCCGCTGTCATGAAGGGACTTGCCGAGGAGCTTATGGAGGATGCCCGTCTCTGGGAAATAATCGGTATTCTGCATGATATTGATTTTGAGGAGATCGGTGAGGATATGACCCGGCACGGACCTGCGGGATACGACATCCTGAAGGCTGCCGGGGTGGGTGACGAGATTGCCGGGCCGATCAAACGCCACAACCATATGCTGTTTTCGGGAGAGTACACAACTCCGGTTGAGATCTGTCTGCAGGTTGCCGACAGTGTGTCGGGCCTGGTAATTGCGTGTGCGTATGTGAAGGGCGGTAAAATTACGGAGGTCACCCCAAAGACGGTGACAAAGAAGTACAAGGCCGCATCCTTTGCTGCAGGCTGCGACCGCAGCCGGATTGCACTGGGTGATGCACTGGTGCCGCGCGAACGGATGTATGAAATTGCAATTCGCGAGATTTCCGCGGTACGGGATCAGCTCGGGCTTGCGTAATCCATGTCAGCGAAGGAACAGTCCGTGGTGCTGAAGGCTCTTCAGCAGGCGCACGGCCGTGTGATGAATATTCCCCGCTATCTCCTGCCCTCCGGCGGTGTGGCGCTTGCGTATGCCGTGAAAAATCCCCGCGACATGAAGGATATTGCAGTGGTCAGATCGACCGGAATCGGGTTTGGCACAGATGATCTCCTCGTCCGTGTACTGCTGACGGTCGTCAGGTTTGATGCCGATATCCGCGCGGTAGGGTGTATCCGGTATACCGAAGAGATTGCCGGGGTTGTCCGGGAAACCCTGCGTGATGTTGCCGAGTATGATCCGGTGAAGTTTCCGCCGGGAATATCCAGTATGGACTGGGGTATTGCCTCCTGCTGTCGTGACGGAGTGCCGCTGGTGATTATTGATAGTGGTACGAAAGGAGCCGAGCCGCTGATCCGTATTCTTGGCTCCACTCCTGAAGAGGTGGCAAACAGAATACTTATCATATCAGAACGACTTACATATACAGACATCTGAGGAATATCGCATGGGAATTAAGCCAAGCTATATCAAGAGTATGGGCGTCGCCCTTATGGAACAGCACGGAGCAAGCTTTAACAACAGCTTTGACGACAACAAGAGAGTTGTTTCCGAGATCACCACCATTGAGAGTAAGAGCATCCGCAACCGCGTTGCCGGATTCATTACCCGCAAGGTCAATACCCACAACCGCCGCCGGTAATTCTCAAAATCGCAAGGTACCACCTTGCTCACCGCTTTTGCGGTCCTGCAATACATTCATGCGGGAGAGTTTTCCTTTTGCGGGGGATTTCGCCTTCCCGGCACAAAAACATTTTTTCTTCTGTTTTGTGTTCCGCCGGTTTTTTCTCCGGGAGAGCTGTCAGCCTGTTTTCTACTGACAGGATTTCCGGAAATTCATGATCCCGGCAGCACCTGTATCAAGCGAAGGTACATGTAGCTTCCGCACCCAATTCATAGGTACTATGTTCGAAGGTGTGATTCCTGCACTCATCACTCCGTTCCGTGATGATGCCTCACAGTCCCTTGATATCGAGGGGCTCCGGAGCTGTATTGAGCATGTAATCTCCGGCGGTGTTCACGGTCTCCTGCCCTGCGGCTCGACCGGCGAATCTGCCACGATGACGCATGCTGAGCACATCCGTGTTATTGAAGAAGCCGTGTCCGCCGCAAACAACCGCATACCCGTTATTGCCGGAACCGGATCCAACAACACTGAAGAAGCGCTTCTCATGACCCGTGCTGCAAAAATTGCCGGAGCGGACGGTGCCCTCCTGATCAGTCCCTACTACAATAAACCAAACCGGAGCGGTCTTCTCAAGCACTACAAAAAAGTTGCCGATATCGGTCTTCCCGTTGTGGTGTACAACATCCCCGGCAGAACCGGTCAGAACCTGCCGCCTGATCTGATCATTGAGATGGCGAAAACAATCCCCAATATCGTTGCCGTCAAAGAGGCAAGCGGCAACATCGATCAGATGATGGCCATTATCCACGGTCTTGAAGGTGTGGAACGCGAGTATCCGTTTGTCCTCACCTCCGGTGACGACTCACTGACGCTGCCGGTGCTTTCCATCGGTGGTCAGGGCTGTATCTCCGTTACCGCAAACATTGAGCCGAAGCGTATGGTTGCCATGTATAACGCCTTTGTAAAGGGCGACATGGACGGAGCACGCAGAATCCACTATGAACTGATGGAGCTGTCCAAAGCGATGTTCATGGATGTAAACCCGGTGCCGGTCAAGCGTGCCGCAGAGATCCGCGGACTGATTGCCTCTGGTAATGTCCGGCTGCCGCTGGATTCGCTGACCCCGGAGATGACTGAAAAACTGCGGGAGGTGCTTTCTCACTATGACTAAAGTAATGATCTGCGGTGCAATGGGCCGCATGGGCACAACCATCGCCAACATGGTTGTGGAAAATCCGGAACTTGAACTGATTGGCGGTGTTGATATCCGTCCGGGACAGATTCTCGGAAAGCCGGTGGTGGAATCGTCCGGTCTTGCAGCGTTTATCGAGGAGTACAAACCGGACGTGATGATCGACTTCACGGTTGCCGCGGCAACCATGGTGAACGCAAAAATTGCCGCAGCCCATAATGTAGCCCTTGTTATCGGTACGACCGGTTTCACCCCGGAGCAGGATGCGGAGCTGATTGATGCAGTCAAAGGTGTGCCGGTCGTCAAAACGACGAACTTCAGCGTCGGTGTCAACATCTTCTGGGAACTGGTTCGTGAAGCCGCAAAGAGACTCGGCGATTATGACATTGAAGTGATCGAAGCCCACCACCGCCACAAAAAAGATGCACCGAGCGGAACGGCCAAGACCATTCTGAAGGTTATCGAGGAAGAGGTTGGCAGGCGTGAGGAGATGTACGGCCGCTGCGGCATGACCGAACGCGGGAATGAGATCGGTGTTCATGTGATTCGCGGGGGGGATGTGGTCGGCGATCACACCGTGCAGTTCCACCAGAACTATGAAACGATCGAGCTGACGCATCGGGCATATGATCGTGCAGTGTTTGCCCGCGGTGCAGTTCGTGCGGCTGCCTGGGTTTCCGGCAAAGCTCCGGGTCTCTACACCATGAAAGAAGTTCTCGGGCTGTAACTCCAGGTATCTTTCCCGGGGATGAACGGTTTTTTTGTTCCCCGGTCGAAACCTATTTTTATTTCTGATTGAAATACAATAAGAACTATTTGAGGTATTTGAAATGGTAGCAGTAGTTAATAAAGACAAGTGTACCGGCTGTGGAACCTGTGTGGACATCTGCCCGGCAGCAGCAATCGAGCTTGACAACGACAAGGCAGTTGTGGACGCCTCTGCCTGCGTTGACTGTGAGACCTGTGTGGATGAGTGCCCGGAAAGCGCCATCCACATGGAATAAACTCACTTCCACCATTTTCTTTTCTTTTTCGGTTCAATTCTGCCGTGCATATTTTGCGCCTGCATACCAACGCTTTTTGTCTCTCCCGACAAACTACTACTATGTTACCGCAGAGAAACGAGTACTCAAATGAGGCCGAGTATCTCTATCACAAGTCACTGATTCTGGAAAATCCGTCTGAGATGGATCCCGTTCTCTACTTTTATCTCATTGATGCTGTCGCGCATCTTGATTATACGCTGAGCTCTCTTGCCTACAACCCTGATTCAATCCGTTGTGTGATGACGGCTGAGTATCTCCGCCGCCGGGTTGATCTGGCAAAGGAAGGGGACAATGCGCTGTTCCCCGGATTTATGGTCTGGTTGCGGGATACGAACCAGGAGATGTTTGAAAATACGCCAATGCTCTGGCAGCTGATATATGATCCGGACGAGTGCACGCGGTATGTGGGATTCCGGATCGTTCTGGACCCTGCGTCCCGGACACCGCTGCCGCCGCAGTTCTTCCGTGACATGGCCGACGATATTTTCTCCCAGCAGGTTCTTCGGAGCATGTATCCGGCAGGTGCACTCGGGAAACTGTTTGCTGAGTACAAGGCAAAACACGCCGCGAGGTAAGCGATGGATGTTGTACGTATCTGTTCGGAACTGGTGAAGATCAAAAGCGAAAATCCTCCCGGCGATACAACAGAGGTTGCCCAGTATATTGCATCGCTTCTTGAGGGGCTTGGTATTCGTTCGGATATTACGGAAGGATCCCCCGGGCACTGCAATGTCATTTCCCGGGAGCAGAATCGTGCACTGATGCTTTCCGGCCACATGGATGTGGTTCCTGCAATGGAGGAGGGATGGGATATTCCTCCGTATGCCGGGGTTGTTGACGACACGTATGTACACGGCCGCGGAAGTACGGATATGAAAGGCGGCTGTGCGGTGATTCTTACCGCAGTTGAGCGGGCGATGGATGACTGCGGCGAGATTCCGGTGTCTCTTGCATTTGTCTGCGATGAGGAGGGCGGCGGCCGTTACGGTACGCGGTATCTGATTGAAAAACAGCTGATCCATCCCTGCGATGCGCTGATTGCAGAACCGACTCCTGCGTTTGCTCCGTCGGTCGGTCAGAAAGGGATATGCCGGTTTGAGGTGGAGTTTACCGGGACTCCGGGGCATTCGTCGCTGTTTCCGGTGGTGGGGGAAAGTGCGATTATGCAGGCGTTTTCCTTCCTTGCATGGGTTGACGTGCTGCACAACCGCGTGTATCCCCAGTCTCCTGCATTAGAGGAGCTTATTGAGCATTCCATTGCGATCAGCGATATGCAGGAAGAGCGTGAGGGTCATGAACTTTCTCCGATTTTCCGGCAGATCATGTACAATCCCGGTCTTATCTCCGGTGGTGAGCGGGTGAATATTGTTGCACAGAAATGCCGCCTGACAATGGATCTCCGGCTGCCGTGGGGCTGTGACTGTGATGATATCCTCCGAGAAATTTACGGTCAGCTGCCGTCGTCGGCAAAGGTTACGCCGCTCACAAAGGCGAATGCTTCTCTAACGGATCCTGAGTCGTTTCTGGTACAAAGTACTGCAAATGCGATAAGCAGTGTGTATCATGTTGCCTCAAAACCGATGGTGCAGTGGGCGGCGTCGGATGCACGGGCACTGCGCAAGGCAGGGTTCCGGGCAATTGAGTACGGACCGGGAGAGTTATGCGGTCTGCACGGGTTAAACGAGCGGGTACGCATAGATCAGCTGCGGTCGGTTGAGGAGATTTACTACCGGCTGATCAATACGTACCGGGAAAAGTACGGATTCTGATTCCAGAACCATATTGTTTTTGATTTTTCCGTTATGCAGATGAGAGGACGGACGGGTATGTTCTCCAAAAAAATTGTAATCATCTCGACTCTTATAACCCACGCCTGCAAATCATACTGGTATGAAACGTACAGGCATACTTATTCTTGCGCTCCTTTGTATTGGGGCAGTAATTCTCTCGGCCGGCTGCGTTAACACAGGCAGTCAGCCGAATCCTGCAGGAACAACATGGGTTCTTGCCGGGTTTAGTACCGGCAGTGATGCTGCATCGCTTCCCGCAACTACGATTTCGCTTACTTTCGGTGAGAGCGGCAGTGCGTCCGGAAACGGCGGTGTTAACGGCTACTCCGTATCCTATACCGCGGATCCGGGGGCGGGAACGCTCACCTTCGGACAGATTGCGGCAACCCTTATGGCAGGACCGACCCAGTTCATGGCTTATGAGGACAGATACTTTGCCTCTCTTGCCAACGTTACCGGTTACAAACTGACCGACGGTTCGCTTGTTCTGCTGGATAAGGACGGACACACGCTTCTCACCTTTACTCCCCCGCTCAAAAACACTGCATGGTCCCTTGTTTCCTATACAGCTCCGGCCGCATCTGCTGCAGCCCAGCCGCTTGCTCTCATCACGCTCAGTTTCGATGAAAACGGTACGATCTTTGGAACCGGCGGCATCAATCAGTTCACCGGAACCTGGAAACTTGACGGTACCAAACTGACCATTGCTGATATTGCCAGTACCAAAGCTGCAGGCGCACCCGTACTCATGGCACAGGAAGACGATTACTTTGCCCTGCTTCCGGGAGTAAGCGGATTTAACTTTGGCATGGGTACTCTCAGTCTGACTGATGGCAGCGGCAAACCCGTCCTTATCTTCAAAAACATGCTTGCAGACACAACCTGGGAACTGATCTCCGTGAACGGCATTGTTCCTCCCCAGGCATCAAAGACTGTTACTCTGCGGTTTGACACCACCGGAACTTTCACCGGTCAGGCCCCTGTCAATACCTACGGCGGGACCTGGAGAACGACGGGTGTTGACACCCTTACCGTCAGCAATGTCATCAGTACCTTAATGGCATCCGCCGATGACAGGGTTAGTGCCTATGAAACCCAGTACTATCGCATCCTCAACAATGCGAGCGATTACCACATCGCAGACGGTACTCTTACTCTCACGGATCACAACAGCAACACCATGCTCTTTGCGGTAAACGTGGCCGACCAGCTCAAGGGGACCTCCTGGACACTCGCCGGATACAGCAGTATCACGCTTGTCATCGGTGACGACGGTACCTTCAGCGGTCAGGCCCCCGTAAACGTCTATACTGCAAACGCCGTCTTTTCCCAAAACCAGGGTCTCTCTGTATCAGATATTTCTACCACCAAAATGACCGGACCTGCGGATAGGATCAAAAAAGAGACCTCTTATCTGACCAGTCTCGGTGAGGTTACCGGCTACAACCTTGTTGACGGCCAGCTTGTACTCACCGGACCGGGAGGTGCGGCACTCCTGACCTACGATCAGGCATAATCATTCCACTTTTTTTCGCGCGAAAATACTTCTGTATGCCGCAGGGTTTTTCCACAAATGACGAAAATCTATTCCGTTCCGCACCGTCGAACCTCATGCAGATTCTTTCTTTTGCACAATACGGCAATCTCTCAGAAAATCTCAAATGTGTGTTCTATTTTGAAAACGAAGCCCGTATAACTGAGAAAAAATTCGTAGCTTAAGCCAGCCTTATATCCTCCCGTGACCAAGTATGTAGTATGAAACACACAGGACTTGTGTTAATCGCCCTCATTCTTGTAGGCGGACTTGTCTTTGCGGCAGGCTGTATTGCAGCACCGCAGACCCAGTCCCTTGAGGGCAAGTGGATCCTTACTGGTATTGGATCCGGATCGAATGCAGAACACCCGAACGGCATCATCAGTATGGAGATTGTCGGAACCAACGTCAGCGGCAATGCCGGTGTCAACCTCTATCACGGTACCTTCTCCGTTGAGAACGGAAAATTAATCTTCAGCCCGATGGCAACCACCAGAATGGCAGGACCGGAACACATGATGGCGCAGGAACGGAACTTCCTTGCAGCACTCCTGAATGTCACCGGTTACACCGTTGCAAATGGTGTAGTAACCTTCACCGACGCTTCCGGCAACACTCTCCTGACGTTTGCCGCAATGCCCGCAGAGACCCTTGACGGAACTTCCTGGGCTCTTGCTGACAACAGCAAAGTTACCCTTGAGTTCACCAATGGTGCATTCAGCGGCAAAGCACCGATCAACAACTACTTCGGCAGCTGGTTTGTCACCGGAACCAACGGTATTACCTTTGGAAATGCAGGCACCACCCTCATGGCAGGACCTGAGGATCAGATGAAGGCAGAGACCGAGTTCTTTACAGCCCTGAACAATGTCACCGGTTACAAGATTGCTGACGGCAAGCTTCTCCTGACCGACAAGGACGGTAAGACCCTCCTGACCTTTAATGAGGCTGCCCTTCAGCAGGCAGGCTCTCTCATCTCCGGTAACTGGACGCTTTCCACCGATAAAGGTATCACCCTTGACATCACCGCAGACGGTGTGTTCAATGGTCAGGCTCCGGTTAACCTCTACTTCGGAACTGCCAGCATCACCGACGGCTCCATCAGCTTTGGTCCGGTCGGTGCAACCAAGATGGCAGGACCTGAGGATCAGATGAAGGCCGAGACCGAGTTCTTTGCAGCTCTGGACAATGTCACCGGTTACAAAGTCGGTGAAGGCATGCTTGAGTTCACCGACAAGGATGGCAAGACTCTGCTGACCTTTGTCCGCCCGGTCGATACCCAGACGCCTGCTGCAAAGGCCCTTCCGGGTGCTGAGAAGACTGGACTTGCCAACGAGTGGGTTCTTGAAGGCAACAGTGATGTTACCCTCAACCTTACCGCAGACGGTTCATTCAACGGTCAGGCTCCGGTCAACCTCTACTTCGGCAGCTACACTGAAACCGCAGACGGTCTTACCTTCAGCGCAGTCGGTTCCACCATGATGGCAGGACCCGAGGATGCAATGAACGCTGAGTCTAAGTTCTACGAAGCACTCGGAACCGTAGCCGGTTACAAAGTAGTCGACGGAAAACTCTTCCTCACCGACGCAGCCGGAAACACTGTGCTGACGTTTGCGTGAATATAATATCCACACCATACACACCCAAAAACACTCACACCAATTTTTTCTTTTTTTGTACGTCTTCGTGAAAAAAAGTCTTGGATGTCAGTTCTGCCGTTTCCGGATCAGAACAACAATGATGAGAGCGGCAATCCCAAACACCAGAATAGTATAGGGATCTATGGTAAACAGTTCCGTTGCCGGTAAATATCTGTTCAACAGAATGAATCCTGCGAGAGCTGCAAACAGTCCTCCGTATCCGAGAATCTGATTTCTCCGGAGATTCTTTTCCGGCAGTCCCCAGACGACCCGGGAAAGGAACCACAGAACAGCAGTCCCGGAGACCACACCAAACAGGATGGACGTAATAAATGCCGGTGTTATTGCAAGTCCTGTTCCGGGCATGGTGCCGTCGAGAAGTATCGTTCCGATCAGCAGCACATTTCCGGCATAGAGCAGGAGTTCAAGAATCTCAAGAAGTTTTCCGCCCGGTGTTTTTTTCCTGCCGTTTGCGATCAGTTCATCACAGAACTGCTTATAGTCCTCCCCGATCACATCCGCGAATGCTTCTCCCCGCTCCTGTGCTTCAAGTGCCATGCCGGTCAGATCCTTTCGGATGATCTCAACTTCCGTCTCTTTCAGACTGGAGGATACCAGATAGAAGTACATCCGTGTGATCAGATCACTGTTCTCTTTTGTCAGTTCCTTTTCCAGTTCATTGTTTTCTTTTCTGAGTTGTGATAATTCAGACATGTTATTCTCCTCTGTCAAGTATGCGTTCAACTGCCTGCGAAATATCCTGCCATGCCGCTGAAAATTCTTCAGCGGTCTTGCGGCCGCTGTCGGTCAGATGATAGTATTTCCTGCTCGGTCCAAGCGGCGAGATGCGATACTCAGAGGCGATCAGCTGCTTTTTTTCCAGCCGTACGAGAAGAGGATAAATTGTTCCTTCCCGAATGCCGGAAAATCCGTACTGAATCAGCTTCTCCATAATTTCGTATCCGTAGGTGGTTTCCCGGCCGATGATCAGAAGAATACATCCTTCCAGTGTTCCCTTCATCAGCTGTGATCGGTCAAACATTTCTACTCCGGCTACCTTGTATTGCATTCTACATTGCAATGCATAGTAGTGATCAGAATTGGATGTGCCGTCGTAAATAGATTTTGGTTACAGAGCAATCCGCCAGTATGTTTGGTCACCGTCACGGTTGCTGAGAGAAAAGCCGTTCTTCTCCAGAACTCTCCGGGATGCGGTGTTAGTCGTTTCTGTTCCGGCAGTTATTGTCCGGACGTTGGTTCTTCCTTTTGCCCAGCTGCATACTGCTGACAGTGCCTCGGTCATATATCCGCAGTTTTGGAACGGCGGATCTATTCCGTAACCGATCTCTGATTCTCCTGCGGCATCCGGTTCCTGCATGAAACAGAGTCCTCCGACAGCGACGGCATCTGCTCTGAGAATAATTATCCAGTAAGTGTACCAAAAATAGTTTTCAGGGTGAGATTTTGCTTCCCGGAAGAGACCGGACATCGCCTCGTGTGTATGAGTGTCGAGCGGGATTCCGGATGGCCGCAGTCCGAGCGATCGTTCCAGGCTTTTCTTATCCCGGAGGAGAAGATCAAACTGATCCGTCGTCAGCGGAAGAATTGTCAGCCTATCTGTGATGAGCACGGTAATGCCCTGCGATGAACTCACGGATCAGATGCGCTGCAACAACCGTCGTCTGGCCTGCGTCGTTTGGCAGCACCTCGACATAATCAAATCCGATCACATTTTTCTGTGAAAGTTTGCGGATCACCGAGCGGATGTCTGTTGGTGTCAGTCCGAACGGTTCCGGTGTTCCAAGACCCGGTGTCATGCAGCAGTCAATGGCATCTGCATCGATGGAGAGATACACTGTCTCATCACCGATCAGATCTCCTACTTCTTCAAGAATAGAGGCAATGCCGCGCTCCTGAACATCGTCTGCTGTATATAGATGATATTTTTCCCGTGCCGCTGCGAACTCTTCGCGGGTGCCGCTGCGCGGTCCGATCAGAATAATATTTTTTACCGTCTCCGAAACCCGTGCCGTTACACAGTCATGGTTGTAGGGTGAGCCCCGGAACTCTTCCTGCATATCCAGATGTGCATCGCAGACCACATACCACGCGGGCGCAAGTGTACGCACTGCACCAATCGTCACCGAGTGTTCACCGCCGATCACCACCGGAAACTTTCCGTCCTTCTGCAGATCCGAAACCGCGTCCGCCACCTGATCCGTTACAAGATCCGGCAGACAGTCGCAGTAGAGATCGCCCATGTCATGGAACAAAATCTCCGGCATCTCCAGATCATAATACGGCAAGTATGTTTCAAGATTGTAGGATACTGCACGGATCGCCTGGGGTGCATCACGTGCACCTGCCTTGAACGATGTTGTCCCGTCAAACGGAACGCCAAATATTACGTAGCAGGCATCTTCGTATGCTGACTCTGCATCTGCGAAAAGAGTGTTTGAAAAAGACTGCATGGGTATATTGTGCAGTCTCAGAGGTCAAGCTTGCGCTTGCCGAGGGATTCAATGTAGGGAACTTCCTGAGCAGGCTGGAAGGTTGCAACGATGTCGTCGTCAACAACAAGTTCGAAGTTGTTGAAGTCCTTCATATCCATAAAGGTCACAACGTTTCCGGCAATGGTCAGGATCTGTCCGGTCTTGCGTTCAACAATCGGTGCATAGACGGTTGCGGATGTCGGGGATACGACGGAACGTTTCTGACCGTCAAAGAGACCGACAACATCGAGTCTTGCTTTTGCTGCTCCGTGCTTTCCCGGCTTGGAGATTGCGATGCTCTGGATCTTACACGGTTCGTCGTCAACAACAACGTAACGGCCTTCCTTGAGCTTACCAACTTCTGTCTGTTCCTTCATGATAATGAACTCTGACTAATTATGTGAGGTAATCGCTTATGAGTGTTGCGACCGAAGCGCGGATGCACGACCGCTTTTGTTCCACCGCTGATTTCATGAGGCTGCCGCACTAATACAGATGTATCTTATGGCGACGCCGTTTCAGTTTCTTTCCGTGTGTGACGAGGTCGGAAAAATCATGGTGCAGGAACTTGCCCCTCTGATAGGCTCTGCCTACGGCGGCGAGGAGCTGTGCATCGGTGCGGACAATACACCAACAGAACGTATCGACCGCGTGGCAGAGGATCTGGTGCTGTCGGTGTTTCGCGAGAAGAAGGTCTGCCGTTCGCTTCTCTCTGAAGAAGCGGGGATGGTTGATATCGGCGGGGATGCAGGAATTGCGTATCTTGATCCGGTGGACGGCACGTTCAATGCGGTGTCGGGTATTCCTTTCTATGCTCTCTCCATCGCCCTCTCCGATGGTGATCAGGTGATTGCGGGATATGTGAAGAATCTTGCAAACGGTGAGACGTTTACCGCCATCCGCGGGGAAGGTGCATATCTGAACGGCAGTCCGATTCAGGTGTCAACGGAGACGATGCTGGATCATTCGGCAATGAGTGTGTATGCGAAGAAGTTTGATATGACACGGATGATGCAGCTCGGCCATAAAATCCGCCGCTGGCGTCTTCTGGGGGCATCAGCGCTTGAGCTCTGTTATGTTGCCTGCGGGCGGCTTGACGGGTTTGTGGATATGCGAAATACGCTGCGGGTTACGGATGCTGCTGCAGGTATTCTGATCTGCCGGGAGGCAGGGGGGCGTGTGACGCTTCCGGACGGCAGTGTGCTTGAGTTTCCGGATAATGTTGTCTCCGGCCGGTGTGTTGTTGCAACGAACCGTGTAATTCACCGCAAGGTGATTGAGTATCTGAGGTCATGATGAAGATCTGTATTGTGTCACGAGTGGATTTCCGGGACCCGATTGAGACGGCCCAGTCGCTTGGCTGGATGCTTGCGGATGCGGGGCATGAGGTGGTTTATGAGGATTCGGTTGCATCCGAACTCGGATATGCGGGAGTGTCGCTTGGGCATCCTTCCTTTTCCGCGGATCTGATTGTTGTGCTCGGCGGTGATGGAAGCGTGCTTCGTGCGGTGCGCATGCTTGCCCGCCAGATTCCGATCGTCGGGGTGAATCAGGGGCGTGTCGGGTTCCTGACGGATCTGGAGCGGGATCATGCGGGAGAGATTCTTGCGGGTCTTTCCCTGCCGCTTCCGGTTGAGCCGCGTATGCGCATTATGATTGAGCACGATGGCGTGCCGATCGGTTCCGCACTCAATGAGGCGGTGATTGTTACGTCGCGACCGGCGAAGATGCTGCAGTTTGAGACGTTCATCGACGGCAGAAAGTCCGCAGAGTTCCGTGCGGACGGTCTTATTGTGGGGACGCCTACCGGGTCAACGGCGTATGCGATGAGCGCCGGAGGGCCGATTGTGGATCCGCTGATCGAGGCGTTTGTGCTGGTGCCGCTTGCACCGTTTATGCTGTCGTCGCGGCCGCATCTGATCAGTTCCTCAAGCGAGATTGAGGTGCGGCTCGTCAGCAGTAAGCCGGCCCAGCTGGTGCTTGATGGTCAGATGCAGTATGATATCGGCGAGGAGGCATCGCTTGTGGTGCGGAAGTCTCCTGAATCTGCACTCTTCCTTGATGTGGGGAGAAGTTTCTTTGAGAAGGTTGAGCAGAAGCTCCGGCTTCTGTGATCTTTTTTTCGTCCCTGTTTTTTTTGGAAAAATCCGCTGTGAATTGCTTTCGTGTTTCTGTTCGTACGGAATTTTATATATTTGTATGTGGTTTATCTGGCTGTTGTTTCCCGCATTTCAATTCTGACTTCCGGTCAGAATTTCCGGGTTGGGATGGTGTTGTCCATAACTTCGTTTCTGGACAGATTACAAATCATCGTCGTTCAATCGAATATTTGCCCAAACGACTCGCACGGTCCTGCCGTGCGAGTCGTGGGTCTCAGGACTTTATGACCAATGCCTTGGGAAAGGAATGATTATATAACTGCGTCTCCTATGTTCCATCATGGATGGTATGAAATCAAATCCGGATTTTGCAGCGATTTCTGCTGTGCTCAAGGAAAACCTGGATCTTTGCGGCTCTCCGGTTGCGGTGAAGATCGTAACCGCACCGGAACAGATTCCGGATGGTGTTCCTGAGATCGAGGAAACAGTCCGTCACTGCCGCATGATTTCCCTTGCCCGTGAGGGGAAGGTTTTCTATGCAACCGATGCGAAACATCAGTGCGGCGGTGGGGCTTGGGCACTTGGTCTTCGTGCGAAGGGTGCGTCGCTGAAATCCGGCGAACACTATTATAAACTGGGAAAATACGAGTCTGTTTCTTCCAGCCGCCGGACCATGGAGAGTGTGCCGAATCTCCCGCAGGAGACGTATGCAACGCTGTATGCACCACTGGAGAAAGCTGAGTTTGCACCAAGTGTCGTGTTGCTCTTTGCAAAACCAAAAGCAATGCTCAAGCTTGCCCAGACGGTACTTTACCGGCTCGGCGGCAGAATTTATCCACAGTTTTCCGGTATTCAGTCGGTCTGTTCCGATGCGACCGCTTATGTTCTTCTGAACGGTAAACCGAACTTCTCGCTTGGCTGTGACGGTTCCCGCAAGTTTTCCGGTATTGCGGATGAGGAGATGGTGGTCGGGTTCCCTGTTGAGATGATTGAGGAGATCGCTCTGCATCTCTCCACCGTGGTGAATGCTGCGGGATCCAAAAAATAATTCTTTTTTATCGGGATGTATCACGGTCGTGTCTGCGGCCAGCCATGCGTTGCACTGATCTGATCTGTCTTAGAAAAATGCTTTGATGGTGACAGTATTTGACGTTTTGGCCGGTTTTGGTACTATCTGAACTGCTATTAGTTCTGGAAATAATATATGTATTGTAGCACAGACGGGTGTTCTGCCTGCAGTTGCTGCACCGATACCACCTCTAAGGAATGTACCAATGTCATCGAATACCTCCTCTCACAAAGAAAAAGAAATTGCCCATAAAGTTGAAGATACTCTTACAAATGCTGCAGATACTCTTTCCACTACCGTCAGGGGCGTGACCAAAGGTGTGAAACAGGCTGCAAATGAGATGAAATTGGATACGAAAAAGGAATAATTTCTTCTCACTGCCATATATCTCCTCTTTTTTCCTTTTTGGTAAATGGTGTTTTCCCGTGCCGGATATTTCCCGTGCGGTCTGGAAGGTATTGTCTGAATGGTTGGTCCAATACGACAAAAATAGAGGAATAATCAGACATCGCGCCGGATGGAGTACACTTCATACGCCATCATCAGCGCGAGAATCACTACGCCTGCAATGAAGAATAGTATGACTGCTTCATGGATCCACAGCGGCATGCCGGATACGACTGTTCCTGTCTCCGTCGGGGATACGAGTGTAGTTGCCAGGGGGTCTCCCAGTTCAACATTGACTGCCCCGGTCTTTGCCATTGCTGATACAACCTCCGGTCCGACTGGTGTTTGCTGGATGAATCCGAGCAGTGTTGACGGGATTGCAAGGCCCAGAGAACATACTACTGCGAGAGCGCCTGCGGCGACACCGTAGCGTTCCACAATACCGCGGATGTCCACTTTCTTTTTGGGTGCAATTACTACAACCTGATCCTTGACCGCATAAATTTTCATCTCACGGCCTTTTGCGCTCCAGCGCGTATCCGTAACCTCGATGAGGGCCGCCGACAGCATATTTTCCAGATGGTATTTTACGGTTGTCAGGGGAAGTCCGCTCCGCTCGGCTAATGCGGTTGCACTCATTGGGCAGTCAGAAAGGATGTTGAACAGGTCAGCTGAGGTCGGGGAAGACATTGCCTTTGCAATTTTCTGTGCCTCAAAGGATCCCTGTTCAACAACCACAACATTATCGTCTGTCACCGTTATCACGACCTGTGGAGAGCGACCCCTTTCGGGGGGCTGAAGCAACGCCCTTGGCGTGCCGAGTCTTATGAGAGAACATTGGACGCGGAATTATATAACCTTCTGGTAGACTTCGAAGATTGTTGCAGTTATGCTGCTTGTAAAAAAAAGAAAAGTTACCGGGTGGTAACGAGCGGCCCGTCTTCGGTTACTATCATGGTATGTTCAAACTGTGCAACGAAGCTTTCCGGTACATCCGCAAGACAGTGGTACACATACAGGTTTCCCTGTCGGAGCAGTGTCGGCAGTGCGAGGTCGGCCTTTGGTATGTTCAGCCATCGGCGGGAGAATGGGAGGCCGTTCATTTCTTCTGCTTTTTTCATAATTTTGCGGGCGGTCGGGGAGCGTACCGGGGTGTTGCCCACAGCCTGGTAGATCTCTGCACGCGGTGATTCGTGCACCATTCCCGAGCCGGTGGTTGCGAATGGTTCGATTGCGATCACATCGTCCTTTCGGAGAACACCGGATCCGAAGAGTCCGGTGTTCGGGATGGAGAGGCCGTGGTGCAGATCGTAGCGCGCAACTGCGTGGCCGGTGAGGTTTATGATCGGTTTGAATCCGTAGGAGGTGATCGCTTTTTCAACCGCTGCGCCGATCTCGCTTACTACAACTTCGGGTTTCACGATCTGAATTGCTGCTTCGAGTGCTTCCTTTGACGCTTCACAGAGTTTGTCGTGGTCGCCGAGGTTTACGGTAACTGCGGTGTCGGCAATGTATCCGTCAATGTGTGTTCCGATATCGAGTTTGATCAGATCGCCTTCGGTGAAGGTGCGTTCGTCCCCGGGTGACGGTGAGTCATGCGCCGCTACGTCATTGAAGGATATATTGGGGGGAAATGACAGCATTGCGCCTTTTGTTTCTATCTGGTCAACCACCATGTCAAAGATATCACCCATCAGAACTCCGGGCTTAATCTCTGCTGCACAACTGTGCAGCACCTCCTTTGCAATTCTGCCTGCTTCCAGGTAATTGTCAAGCTCGGTATCGTTCATATTATACTATTAATTGCTCCTCAAAGTTAGTAAACCTGTCAAATCCGTTCTCGGTGATGACGCCCATGTCTTCCAGACGTACGCCGCCGATTCCCGGATAGTACAGACCAGGTTCAATGGTTACGACGTTTCCCGGTTCAAGGATGCCGCCGGACGGTGAGAGCGAGGGTCCTTCGTGGATCTCAAGACCGACCCCGTGTCCGAGACTGTGAATGAATCCTGAGGCACCTGCGGTTTCATATCCTTTTTCGATGAAGAATGCGGCGACTGCGTTGTGGACTTCGGCTCCGGTAATTCCGGGGCCGAGCATGTCTGCGGCAAGTTCTTTTGCGGCGTGTACGGTTTCGTACATCTGCATGATTTCTTTTGCGGGGGCGCCTTTTGCGATGGTTCTGGTCATGTCGGCGAAGTAGCCGGTTTTCAGATTACGGGGGAAGACGTCCATTACAATGGGCTGGTTTGCGTGCAGTTGTCCGGTGCCGAGGCAGTGCGGCATTGCTGTGTCGGGACCGCAGGAGATGATGGTGTCGCGCTCTTCACATGCAGAGGGGCGCAGTACGGATGCAATGACCTCGCGCACTTTTTCGGAGGTTACGGGTTCGTCTTCATAGATCAGGCCGCCGTGTTCGTCGATTCCGGATTTTCTGATAAGTTCCACTGCTGCGCGGGTTGCTGCTTCGTTCTGCTGCTGAACCTCGCGCATGAGGAGGATCTCGTCAGGAGTTTTCACGCGCCGCATGGCTGCGACGGTTGTGCGGTCAACGGTGATGTCTGCAACCTGCATGAGTGTCTGTGCGAATCCGACCGGCATTGAGGCTGGTACCAGGAGTTTTGTTCCGGCAAGGTTTCGGATCATCTGTGCTGCTGCACGTTCGGGGTCTTTGAGTTCCTGCAGGAGGTCCGGGAGTCCCGCCGCGCTCCTTGTTATCACGTTGCATGATGTTTCTTTTCGCGCACGTAGTTCTTCCATGGATGAGACGACAATTGTCCCTCTTCCGTTTTTCGGATATATGTAAATATACGGGTCGGATGCAAGAAAGCCTGCTAAATATCGCATATCTGCATTTGCCGATGAGTCGTAGGCAACGTATGCATCAGAGTTTTTTTCTGCCAGGGCATCCGTGAGAGTTCTCATAGTGATCAAGAGATGTGTGTTTCGGAGAGATGTAGTTTTTATTGCTGTGACACCGATGTACATACTAATGGATGAAAAAGAGCAGATGATATTCAAGGGCAAATTTACCCTCTGTGTTGTCCTCCTGAATGTCATCATCTTCTCCGCCGCTGTTGCCGTCTGCGTGTGGGCGATTGTTGACGATGGTTACTGGTTTAAGCTGCCGGTGGTTGTCGCGGCTGGTATTGTCTGTGCAGCGGCAGTTCTGCTCTTTGTTCCCCGGTATAAGGCAACCAAAGCGTGGCTGAATGTTCACGGAACCACTAAGGAAGAACGTATTGCACAGGCGAAGAAAGAAGAGGAGGAGTATCGTGCCAGAATTCGTGCAGAGCTTGAGGAAGAGCTGCGCGATGAACAGGAACAGAAGGGGGGGATGTAACTTATGCTGAGCAAAATCAAAGGAGAAGTGGAGCTGCTTGAACGCCATCTGTCGGTTATGCGTGTCGTTGCACGGAACGGTCCTATTGGTATTATGAAACTCACGGAAGAACTTGGCCAGCCGCAGCACCGCATCCGTTATTCTCTCCGGGTCTTAGAGCAGATGCAGTACATTAAGGCGACACCTGCCGGTGCGATTGCGACGCCGAAGGCCTACAATATGCTGGAACATTTTGATGAGGATTTGGAGGATCTGATTCTGCACCTGGCTGCTCTGCATCAGGATAAAACCATTTCCAAATCATAATCTTTAATACGGTGTGTAGCACATCTATTTAGGCAAGACACGTGCGAAATCCTTTCGCAACGGGTTTGATTGCCGCCATAACTCAGTTGGTAGAGTGGCTGGCTGTTAACCAGCATGTCACAGGTTCGAGTCCTGTTGGCGGCGCTTCTTTTGTTTTTCGTTTCTGATTCCTGTAGTCGGTGTTGATTCGTCTGTGATCGGGCGTCGTCCATAGAGTCCTGAGATCCACTGAAAAAAAACATCACGGAATAGTTCGTGAACATCACAGAATCCTGAATTAATCTGTTTCCGTGATGTTTTTGCTTCCGTGGGATGATCGGGAATAAAGACGAGACATTCGGCGAACGGACACCTTTAAGTAGATGTATGCCAAATATGATATGTTCTTCTGCAAGGGAACAAATTTCTCTCGGGATGCAGATTTATCTGCCATCCCATTTTCCGTAATTATTCTCATAGCATTGGGCCTGTAGCTTAGTGGTGGAGCGCCCGGCTCATAACCGGGTGGTCGTGGGTTCGAACCCCTCCGGGCCCATTTTTGTTCGGGTAGGTGTTGTCTGACTGTTCCGCATCCTACATCATTTTAACCAGTGAAGGACTCATTATATATGGGACTAGTCCGGGTGGCTTGGCGTCACCTGTAACCTGAAACAGCCAATACGCAGGGGACGAAGTTTGAGGACGGCTGTGGCAGTCTGACTGACGCGGCATATTCTGACGTTGATACCTCGTCCTGTGAGGTCAGCGGCGGGGGAGGACATATCCGGAGGGATATGTTTCCCTCTTGTCGTGGGCACCGGTTCAGGCCCGGAAGGGAGCAGACTTACTGTGAACGCATGGCGCCCACAGGGTTGCGGGGCGGAGAAGGGGTATGTCAGAGAGGCCGGATGTGCGCTTTCAACCGAAAACGTGTCCCATCTTGATTTTATGAGGGTTTTCTCATGGCAAAAGTGACGATCATCGGTGCGACCGGTCAGGTTGGTTCGTATGCAGCGCATGCTGTTTCGCAGTTTCCCCATGTTCAGGAGATGTGTCTGTATGGGCGGCCGGGCAATGAACAGTTTCTTGATGGTCTTGCACATGATATGATGGACTCGTTTGCTGCACGGGGAACGAATACGCGGGTTACGTTCGGGACGAATCCGAAAGAACTGCGCGGGTCGGATATTGTTGTTCTGACGTCCGGTGTTCCGCGCCGGTCTGATCAGACGAGGCTGGATCTTGCGTTGCAGAATGCAAAGATTGTCCGGCATTATGCGGAGCAGGTGGGGCGGATGGCTCCGGATTCCATACTTCTGGTGGTGACTAATCCAGTTGATATTATGACAACGGTTGCCCTGAAGTACTCGGGGATGATGCCGCACCGGGTGTTTGGTCTTGGAACTCATCTGGATTCGATGCGTCTGAAGGCGTGCCTTGCGGAGTTTTTCAATGTGCATGTGAGTGAGGTGCACACGCGTATTATCGGTGAGCACGGGGATACGATGGTGCCGATGTGGTCGGCAACGACGATTGGCGGTATTCAGATCGATAATATGATCGGTATTGCGAAGCTGCCGCGCGAGGAGATGATTGAGCGGGTGAAGAACAGCGGTTCGTATATCATTAAGGCGAAGGGTGCGACGGTGTTTGGTCCGGGCGATGCGATTGCGACGCTTATCCGGACGATTGTCGAGGATGAGAACCGTATGCTGACGGTGTCAACGCAGATTCGCCGTGAGATTTTCGGTCACGAGGGTGTCTGTATCAGTGTTCCGGCACGGATTACGCGTGGCGGGGTGTTTCCGATCGGGGTTCGTCTGTCGATTACGGAGACGGCGATGTTCGGGGAGTCGGTGAAACTCATTAAGGATATGACGGAAAAGGTCTGTGCTGCGCTGGATGCGGAGTCACAAGAGTCTGAGTAATTTTCTCTTTTCTTTGGTATTTTGTACCGGTATGGCTGCCGATAGTTCCCGGTACGCGATGATGGGGTTGTGGTATTCAGCCGGTGTTCTTTCTGCTTTTTTGTAAACTTAGTTAATTTAATCTGTTAATCACAATCGGCTTACTATTAAATATGATTCAGTCAAATATGATCTGGATTAGTATGAAGCTGACCAAAACCTGGATTTTTGCAGCACTCCTTGTGTGTGTAGTGCTCACCGTGGGTATGGCGGGCTGTATCGGAACTGATACGCCGGCAACCCCGACTCCGACCGCAACTCCGACTGCAACCGCAACGCAGACCGCTGTCGCCACTCCTACTCCGACTGCGTCTGAGATTTCCGGTGAGATCAATGTCTTTGCTGCTGCGTCCCTTACCGGTGTTCTGGGAGAGATGGGCAAGCAGTTTGAGGCAGAGAACAAAAACATCAAAGTCAACTTCAACTTCGCCGGAAGCCAGACGTTAAAGACCCAGATTCTTGAGGGCGCCGATGTTGATATGTACATTTCTGCAAACAATAAGCAGTTCACGCCGGTTGTTGATGCGGGTCTGATCTCCGAGAAGAAGATTCTGTTAAAGAACAAGCTTGCAATTGCGGTGCCCAAGGCAAACACCAAACAGATCACGGATCTTGCCGGTATGGCAGAGAAGGGTGTTGTTCTTGTTATCGGAAACAAGGATGTTCCGTTCGGCCAGTACACCCGCGATATCATCAACAAGTATCAGAACGACAGTCATCCGGGATATGTTGATGCATTTATGGCAAATGTGAAGTCCGAGGTTGATGCTGTTGATAAGATCAAGCCGCTCCTTGTCCTTGATGAGGCGGATGCGTCCCTTGTCTATAAGTCCGATATCTCCAAGTCCGATAAGGAGGACATTACGTTACTTGAGATTCCGGATCAGTACAATGTTATTGCCGACTATCCGTATGGTATCATCGATGCAACCAAGAACAAGGCGGCAGTTGAGGCATGGGAAGCGTACATGACCGGACCTGCAGGTACTGCACTTCTGACCGAGTACGGGTTTGATCCCGTGGCAGCGACAGCATAATCCTTTGCTGCCGCGTAAACAATAGGTATCTATGAGTTCAACCGACACGCGAAAACACTCTGCTGCCCGCATTGGTACGATGGTGGTGGCGGGGGGACTCATCCTCCTGTTTCTTATTTTTATCACCATTCCGCTTGTTTCACTTTTTACGCGGGTGAGTCCTGAGGATTTTGTTACTGCTCTTTCCAGTCCGCTTGCGCTGGATGCTCTCTGGCTCAGTGCGGTGACGGCGACGTTTAGTACTGTGGTGGTGGTGGTTCTTGGGACGCCGCTTGCGTATGTGAATGCCCGGTTTTCGTACCGGGGACGGAACATTGTTGATACGCTGACGGATCTGCCGATTGTGCTGCCGCCGACGGTTGCGGGTCTTGCGCTTCTGATGGCGTTTGGCAGGAATGGTCTGCTGGGTCAGTATCTGAATATTTTTGATGTCCAGATTGCGTTTACGACGATTGCGGTTGTTATCGCCCAGATTTTTGTTGCGTCGCCGTTTTATATCCGTCAGGCGCGTTCCAGTTTTGAGGCGGTCGATCTGAATTTTGAGGCGGCGTCACGGACGCTTGGTGCGACGCCGCTGCAGACGTTTGTGAGGGTGACGCTGCCGCTTGCCGCAGGTTCGCTGCTTTCGGGTGTTATTATGACGTTTGCCCGGGCGCTCGGTGAGTTTGGTGCGACGCTGATGTTTGCCGGAAATTTCCAGGGTAAGACCCAGACGATGCCGCTTGCTATCTACGGGGAGTTGCAGAGTGATATGGCTGTGTCGATTGCGCTTGCGATTGTTCTGGTGGTCTTTTCGTTTGGGATTATTCTGGTTGTGAAGTATATTGGTAAGAGGGAGAGTGTGTATGCTTAACGGGACGTTTGCGATGCCGCTGCGGGACTTTGGTCTTGATGTTGCGGATTTTGTGGTTCAGGACGGGGAGACGCTTGCGCTTATCGGTGAGAATGGAGCGGGTAAGTCTACGGTTCTCCGGATTCTTTCGGGTCTGCTGCGGCCTGAGTCCGGCAGGATTGTTCTGAATGATCGTGTTCTGTTTGATGCGGGGCAGCGGGTTTTTCTTGCGCCGGAGGATCGGCAGATCGGGTATATGTTTCAGAATTATGCGCTTTTTCCGCATATGACGGCACGGGAGAATGTTGCGTATGGTCTGAGGGTTCGCCGTATGCCGCAGGGTGCTGTTGATGCCCGGGTGGATGAGTTGTGCGAGCGGATGGGTATTGCGGAGATTGCGGATGAGCTGGTGACGCGGATGTCGGGCGGGCAGCGGCAGAGGACTGCGCTTGCCCGTGCCCTTGCGCCGTCTCCGGAGCTTCTGCTGCTGGATGAGCCGCTTTCTGCGCTTGATGTGCGGACGCAGGAGCAGATGCGCCGCGAGCTGGCGTCGGTGATCCGGTCGGAGCGGATTCCCTGTGTTCTTGTTACGCATTCGATTGTGGATGCGCTTGCGGTGGCGGATCGGATTGCGGTGATCGAGCGGGGCAGGATTGTTGCGTGCGGTGCGCCGGAGGAGGTTATTCATAATCCGGCGAATGGTTTTGTTTCGTCGTTTTCGGAGAATCTGAATCTGTTCCGCGGGGAGGTTGTGGTGAGCCGCAGCGGGGTGGTTTGTGTGGATGTTGCGGGAGTTAAGATCCGGGCGACGACGACGTTGTCCGGGACGGTGAGTGTGGGGATCCGGCCCGAGGAGCTGATTCTTTCCCGCGGGAAGTTTGAGTCGAGTGCGATCAATTCGTTCCAGGGTACTATTACGCGGGTGGAGGATACGGGTCTGTATCAGTATGTGTATGTGGATATCGGGATTACGCTTGCTGCGGCGGTGACGCGGCAGAGTATGGAGCGTCTGCATTTTGCAGTTGGTGATGCGGTGACGGTGACGTTTAAGGCGACTGCGGTTCAGGTGTTTGTGTAGTTTTTATGTCTCTTCATCTTTTTTTGACGGGGGATGTTCAGGTGGGGAAGAGTACGATTGTTTCCGGTGTGGTTGCGGAGCTTGGTGTTCGGGTGTCGGGGTTCCGGACGGTGGCGATTGTGGGGGAGGGCGGGGAGTCGGATATTTTTCTGATTCCTGCTGCGGGTACGCGGGAGGATTGTACGCCTGCGGCGCATCTTGCCCATCGTGTGCCGGGGCGGATGCCCGAGGTGCATGAGGAGGTGTTTGTTTCCTGCGGTGTGCCGCTGCTTGCGGGTTGTTCGGGTCCGCTGGTTGTTATGGATGAGCTTGGGTGGATGGAGTCGTCGTGTTTTTTGTTTCAGGAGGCGGTGTTTTCTGTTCTTGACGGGACGGTTCCGGTTCTTGGTGTTGTCCGGGACCGGCGGCTGCCGTTTCTGGATGCGGTGCGGGGACATCCGCATGTGGAGGTGCTTGTGGTGACGCGGGAGAATCGTGATGAGCTGCGGGAGGTTGTTCTCCGGCGGATGCGGGAGCGGTGTTAAGCTGCGGGTGAGCGGACGGGATACGATCGCGGAATGGTACGATATCTTTTTGTGGCATCACAAGTGCCCGTTTCGTGGTGCGGGTATCGGGCAATGCTTGTGTGAACTGAGAATTTCCCCGTGCAAATCTGCATTCACGTTGTTTGCAAAAGGAAAGCCGGTTTTCATTGTTCCGTAAGTAAAGATCGTATCTGCTGATGCAGAACGGGTATTTCGGTTGCCGCAATCTCCCACACCAGCCGGTAATTTATTGAAGCATAAGCATGAATGAGTCTGTCCCGCAATCCTGCCATTTTTTTCCAGGGGATCTCCGGATGCTGCATGCGGTACTCCTCAGGAATCTGTTTCGCTGCTTCTCCAATGATCTCAAACGATCGTACAATCCCATTCTGATAGAGGGGTGTATGGAGATATTCTTCATATGATATGGTGGAGACTGCCTGCATCAGAATTTCTGCCTGCTCACAGATATCTCCGAGGTAGATAGTGATGTCTTTCATGCTGCATCTCCGGCAGTACAGTAGATTGCATCTTTCAGAATATATGGACGCATCCGGGGATGAATCCAGTCAGAAAAGATCAGGTCAACCTTTCTGCCGAACAGTGCTTCGAGATCCTCGGCAAGTCCCAGATACGCATCGTATGTCTCCCGTTGTGGGGTAAAGGAGACAAGCATATCAATATCAGAGTCGGGCGTATCCTCTCCACGACTGACGGATCCAAAGATACCAATATCGGCAATGCCGTAGGTTTCCCGCAGCCGGGGCAGTTCCTGCTCCAGTGTCCGAAGAACTCTGTCTCTGATGCTGACATATGCAGTCGTGGTTTTTTCCCTCCTCTGTTGTTCTATGGAATAGTAAGGCAGTTTCAGCATATGAGAGTTTGGGTGATACCGGCATTGTACCTGTTTCCTGAACCTGCCGAGATTCTCGAAATATTGTTCGGCAGAAAAGTTGTGATGCCGCGAAAGGATTTCGTAGATATTTTTCCGGAAACTGTTGTCTGGTGAATGGGCACGATGAGAAAAGTCGCCACAGATTTTCACAGATGGGCCTTCGGTGCAGCACAAAACGGGTGAGTGGGGAGTCTGGCAGGATGAGAATAAAAAACGCGATCAGCGCGAATCTCGGTCGCTTCGCTCCCTCCACGAATCGCATTTTTTTAACGCCGCTAAAAATGCCGGACGGCACCTTTCGGGTGCCGCCTGTTGCTGGATCGAGAATTATCAGCCCACTTCGCATCACATTTTCAAGACCTCTGTTATCTCATGGAGGCGCCCGAAAGGCGCCGTCCAGCATTTGCCGTCGCGTTTGCGATAACGACCCACGAAGTGGGGAGTGGAGCACGGCTCCGCCGTGCGATAGCAACGCCACCCGTCCGTTCGGACGGAAAGGCGAGCGACGAAATGCAAATGCGATTCGTGGAGGGAGCGAAGCGACCGAGATTCGCGCTGATCGCGTTTTTTATTCTCATCCTGCCAGACTCCCCACTCACCCGCCTACAATTTTCAGAAAACACACACGTTCCGGAGAAATCAACTAAATCCTTTCGCGGCATCACCACTTTTCTGTCGAACAATATTTTGAGATTCTCGGCAGGTTCAGGAAACAGGTGCAATGCCGGTATCACCCAAACTCTCATATGCTGAAACTGCCTTACTATTCCATAGAACAACAGAGGAGGGAAAAAACCACGACTGCATATGTCAGCATCAGAGACAGAGTTCTTCGGACACTGGAGCAGGAACTGCCCCGGCTGCGGGAAACCTACGGCATTGCCGATATTGGTATCTTTGGATCCGTCAGTCGTGGGGAGGATACGCCCGACTCTGATATTGATATTCTCTATACTTTTCAGCCCGGCAAATCCACTCTGGCCAATCTGTCCGGACTGCATGACGATCTTGAGCATCTTTTCGGACGCAGGGTCGATCTGGTCAGCAAAAAATGGATGAGTCCTATTCTCCGGCCGTACATTGAGCGTGACGTCATTTTCTGCGGCGGCCCGCAGGCGGATACTGCATGAAGCCCGACGAGATAGGGGTCGAAGGGTTTTCTTCGCCATATGTATCAGGAGACCGTGTTCATCACCCGGTATCTTACGACAGTGACCTATGAGGAGTATGACAAGGATCTCGCCTGCAAATATGCCCTGACCCGCTCTCTGGAGATCATCGGCGAAGCGGCAAAACATATCCCGGAAGCCTATCGGTGCCGGCATCCGGAAGTTCCCTGGAAAGTGATTGCGGGAAACAGGGATACGTTGATCCATGCATACTTCACGGTGGACTATGATGTTCTCTGGGATACCGTAACCCGCGATATTCCTAAGCTGCAAAAACAGATCGCAGTTCTTTTGGGAGAAACTCCGGAACAGAATAGCTAATTGTGTGCTGTGACGAGAGTATTATGGTGGTTTTTTTTCGGAAACTGCTGGTGCTTTTTCCCATCCGGTCCGATTACGGCGCAACGCTTCCCAAGCATCACCACGCATTAGGCCCCCCGGAAAAAAAGATGCTGCCGGAAAAAAATTATTTTTTCAGCGTGATGCTCTTCTGATACAGTACCTGCGCGGTGCCGTCGGTGGAGTGACCGGTCACGGTGAAGGTTCCGGAGATAGGAAAGTCGGGCATCCCGCTACTGGGACCGAGAACATTCAGCCGGTAGGGTGTACCGACAACCGGATCGGAAATGACATTGGGCTGCGACGGTTCGTTCAAATAAAAATCCACATCACTCCGGTATCCTGTCGTGAGACCGGCGAGAGCCGTAGACTCCATAAGTACTCCTTAGGCGGTAAGGGGTAATAATGGTTCTGGGGCAGGGGGATTTTGTGCGAAAGAGTAGAAAAAATCCGCGGAGACTGGGATAATGCATCACAGTCACAGAGAGACAAAATGAACACATGAGGTGAACCAGAGAAAGGTAAAAAAGAAAAATGAATATCCCTAAGTGGGATTATGTTGTTACCTTTGCGGGGATAGTTGTACGACCCTGATAGATAACGCTCGTAGCTCCGTCAGTAAATGAACCGGTAACAGTCAGAACTCCCGTTGTGGGTATGTCATCATCAGCAACGGTGGCTGTAACATAAATCGGTTTACCGACTGCAAAACCAGTAATCTCCGCTGGGTCCCACTCAGTCACTCCATCCATGTAAAGAGTTACATTCTTCAGTAATGATGCATCCTTGCCGCCGGTGACGGTAAGAATAACACCAATCCCTTCTTCAGTAGTATTCGCATACGGTGTAACACTCATACCAATTGTCTTGGAGTCACCAACACCGCTGACCATACCCATAACTACAGCGGCAACGATTGCGACGAGCACAACCGTGATTGCCACCAGCAGAATCGTACCGATAACCGGTGAGACTGCATCATCTTTTTTAGCTACAGACTTCATAGTTATATTACCATTGGAAATACCCCCATATAAAGATGTGGACGGAGTACTACAAAGAAAATCCTCCGGGAACTTCGGTGCCGGACGTCCTGTTTTTTCAAACACCGGTCTGCTCATTCACTGTTTCCCTCCGGCAGCCCCTCCGCACCGGTGCCGGAGAATACCTATGAAATACCTGGCGCGCATAGAGGATCGCTTCCGGAGATGCAATACCGGGGGTGCGGTATCCCCATGTTATTAAAAACAGATGGATCGGGAACCGGATGCCGTGTCCCCCCGACCACCGCATGCCGATCCGGGCGGGGGTGACGGGGAAGCGCGGCTCACTCTTTCTTCAGGAGATCAAGAGCGGCATACCGGGCAGCAAGATCGTCATGACCGATTTTGCAGGAGATCATCTCAAGAAATTCAGCTTTTGTGAGATACGTTTGTTCTGACATCTGACTTTGCAGAAAATCATTGAGTTCCTGATTATTATGACTCATGTGCGTCGTTACGGTGCTCCGTACTCCTTCATCAAAGAACGTAAACCGGGGATGTTTTTGCTTTCCGGATACAGGAGCAAAACCCTTCTTTTCTAATGCCTTTTTGATTACATCAGCTTTCAGAACGACCATATTACAACCACACTGCATCCCTGAGTTTCTTACCGAATTCTTTGGCAGCTGTTGTCATGGGGATACTTGGATCGTTATACTCGTCGAAACTGTCGGAGAACTGTAATCCGGCTTCTTCCAAAGCCTCTTCCAAGGTCTTACAGGAAACAAGAATTTTAAACTCGTTATTCGCCAGATCAATGAAACCGTTTTTCTCATCTACATGAAGCAGAAGAGGAAGAGGTGATTTTAATTTTTTCATCTCGTTATCTGCACCAATAGGTACTGAATACAAGAATACAACCCCGGATGCCTTTCCTTCATCCCCGATATCAGAAATATTCAGCATCTGCTCAAGAACATCATCATAGGTCTGATTGCCGCGTTTTCTGGAACAAACACGCTCTTTAATATGCGTCGAGACGGTGATACTCGTTTTTTGCGGTCTCTGATCCATCGCCTGCATGATATCTGATAATGGGGAGGGGGAGATAATAGGTCTTTTGCCTGGGATTCTTTTGCTCCGGTTTTGAGGATACCGCATGCGGGGGTGCCTGCCTCCCGGGGCACCTGTCATCTTCTTGTTTTGTATTTCTACAAAAAGAACTAAGATATGAGATACCCTATATATTCACAATTATGTCTGTCACCCCCGATCCTCAGAGTGGCGCATTCAATTCAGAGAAATTCAGGCAGGTATTACATTATATCATTAGTAAGACGGAATCGTCCCCAAATGTGGGTAAAAAAGTTCTCTATAAATTACTCTATTTCAACGATTTCAATTACTATGAATTGAATGAAGTAAAAATGACAGGTGAAAAATATTCCAAATTAGAGCATGGTCCTGCCCCCCGGCATTTTGATAGCGTTGTTACTATGTTGAAGAAAGACAAGGCTATCATTGAGAAAAAAGTAGACTATTATGGTCATAATCAGACGAGATTTTGTTCACTTAAAGAACCTGATCTGAGCCTCCTTAGTGCAACTGAGATAAAACATATTGATGACACTCTGGGACGGTACGGATCAATGAATGGATCACAAATTGAGGCCATGTCCCACAAGGATATTCCTTGGATAGCGAGCGCTGATAACAATGATCTGGATTATGAGTTGGTATTTTATCGGTCTGCAGAGATGTCGGTGAGAGAATACTGCGACGATGACTGAGATTACGCGTATTTTGGAGTTTGATCGTGATCTAAAAAAACTCCTGAAAAAATATCCCTCCCTTCATGCGGATATGGACGTTTTTATCACAGCATTGAGTTTTATTCGTCAGAATGAAATCCGGGGGACGGTGCGCATTGCAAATCTTGGTGAAACGTATGCGAAATATCCGGTCTATAAAGTCAAATCCTTTCGATGTATGTCCCTAAAAGGACAGGGATCTAAAAGCGGGATGAGAGTAATTTTTTATGATGACGTCGCAGCAGACAAGATTACGCTGATCCAAATATATCATAAATCTACTACGGAAAACCATGATGTGGTGCGAATTTTAGAATTTTTAGAATCTCTATCATAGGATGAACAAGAGAATGATACTAATATAAGGAGGGAAAATTCCGGTGGAATCCCCGGAATGAAAAAACTCTCATGGAATATACATGAGCCGCATGCCTTTGGCCGGTTCCATTCGTCACTACGTGGCTCATAACATCACAGCATTTCTATCTTCTATTCAACGCAGTATTTCCGTGTTCTTCACGTATGTTCCGTGATGTTTTTTATCTTTCAGTGTGTTCAGTGTTTTCGGTGGGTCTCAGAACTGTATGGACCCCCCCCAAACGACAGTCTTAATCCGTTCTCCTGCAATATTCTTTTCATGGATCCTCTGCTGTTTGAACGTCTGGTGCAGGCTGTGGAAGAAGCGGTGCAGGAGGCGGAGATTATTCTTCCGCCTGATGTTGAAGCAGTTCTCCGGCTTGCTGCCGGGCGTGAGACGAATCCGGTTGCACGCGGGGAGTTTGCGAATATTCTGGAAAATCTTTCGCAGGCGCGGGAACTGCGTGTACCGATCTGTCAGGATACGGGCATTCCGGTGGTGTACCTGACAGTCCCGCCGGAGGTTCCGGTGACTGCGGAACTGTACGAGGCGGTCGCTGCGGGTATCCGGCGGGCGACGTTGTCGGTTCCGCTCCGGCCGAACGGGGTTGATCCGATTTCGCGGGAGAACTCCGGGGATAATACCGGTGCGGGTCTTCCGCCGGTGCATGTGATGCCGGGGGATGTGCTCCGCGTGACGGTGCTGCCGAAGGGAGCGGGATCGGAGAATATGTCACAGATTCGGATGATGCTGCCGTCGGAGGTTTCGGATATTCCGCGGTTTGTGGTGGATGTGGTGATGGCAGCAGGGGCACGCCCCTGCCCGCCGGTTGTGGTAGGTGTTGGTATCGGGGGGACGTTTGATGGTGCGGCGGCGCTTGCGAAGGAGGCACTTCTGGAGCGGATTGATACCATGGATGCATATGAGCAGGGGATCTGTGATGCGATTAATGCACTCGGAATAGGGCCGATGGGGCTTGGCGGGGACACGACGGCGCTGGCGGTGAAGGTGAAGCGCGGATTCTGTCACACAGCATCACTGCCGGTTGCGGTGAATATTCAGTGCTGGTGCTGCCGGCGCGGAGTGCGGGAGGTGGCGCTGTGATCCGTCTGACGACACCGCTGGGTGCGGAGGTACTGGATCTGCGGGCGGGGGACCGCGTGCTTTTGTCAGGGACGATTTATACCGCACGGGATGAGGCGCATCTGAAGATTCTGGAGCAAGGGTTTCCGTTTGATCCGGCGGGTGCAGTGATCTATCACTGCGGGCCGGTGGTCGATACGGGGCGGAATGTGATTGTTGCAGCAGGCCCCACAACGTCTGCGCGGATGAATGGTCTTACTGCGCCAATGGTGGATGCAGGTGTGCGGGCGCTTATTGGGAAGGGGGGAATGTCAGCCGGGGTGCGGCAGGCGCTGGCAGGCCGGGCGGTGTATTTTGCCTTTACCGGCGGGTGTGCGGCTCTTGCAGCCTCGTGTATGGCACTTGCGGGCTGTCATTATCCGGAGCTGGGGATGGCAGAGGCGGTGTGGGAGATTCGTGTGCGGGATATGCCGCTGGTGGTGGGGATTGATGCGCATGGAGGGGATCTGTTTGCAGAGGTGGCGCAGGGTGTGCGCAAACGGTATGATCAGCTGCGCTGGTGAGGCTGCGGGGTTTTACCGTCCCATTCTTTTTGCGGCATCACAGCACCGCCCACCCGAAAGGAATTATTATCTTACCTCCACTCTAACGTATAGTGGTTATCAACCTCAGTTAGTGGTTCTTCATGCTTGAGAATGAATATCAGCTTGAATATTTCAAGCGGGAAGGATTTGTCCGCAAAATCTGTAAAAAATGCGGAATGCCATTCTGGACCCGGGACCCGGAACGTGAAGTCTGCGGTGACGCTCCCTGTGAACCATACCAGTTCATCGGCAACCCCATGTTTGCCAGACACAGTGTGGAAGAGATGCGGGAAGCCTATCTCTCCTACTTCGAGAGAAACGGTCACACCCGTATCAGCCGGTACCCGGTAGCCGCACGGTGGCGCGATGACATTTACCTGACCATCGCATCCATTGCTGACTTCCAGCCGTACGTCACAAGCGGTATCTGCCCTCCTCCGGCAAATCCCCTTACCATCTCCCAGCCGTGCATCCGGCTCAACGACCTCGACAATGTCGGCCGGTCGGGCCGCCACTTCACCTGCTTTGAGATGATGGCGCATCATGCCTTCAACACCGACGACCATCCGGTGTACTGGAAGGACCACTGTGTTGAACTCTGCAGCGGCTTTGTGGAATCCATCGGCGGCGACCTTGCCAACCTCACCTTCAAAGAAAACCCGTGGTTTGGTGGGGGAAACGCCGGTGCAAGCGTCGAAGTTCTGATGGGCGGACTTGAGGTTGCAACGCTCGTCTTCATGAACCTCTCACGGAAGAACTCCGGCAAACCACAGGTCATGATCGACGGCAAGGACTACTATGAAATGCCGCTCCGGATCGTGGATACCGGCTACGGCCTTGAACGGTTTGCTTGGGCATCGCAGGGAACACCGACCGCATATGACGCAGTCTTCCCCGAGATGATCCCGCGGCTCTTAAACGCTGCAGGCATGGAAGACCGCCTCGACAATCCGGAATTTGCACACATTCTCGGAATGAACGCAAAGTTCGCCGGACTCATGGACATTCGCGGCGAAAAACTGCACGATCTCCGGCAGAAAGTAGCTGACGCAACCGGTGTCTCCCTCGCAAAACTGGAAGAAATGATTGTTCCGATGGAAAACATCTATGCACTCTGCGACCACACCCGCTGCCTTGCCTACATGCTCGGCGACTTAATCGTCCCCTCCAACGTCCGCGAAGGATACCTTGCACGTCTCGTTCTGCGCCGCAGCATCAGAATGATGCAGGAAGCAGGCGTTGACGAAGACCTCAGCGATCTTGTCGTTGCACAGATGGAAAAGATCGGTCTCTCCCAGTTTGAACAGGAACCCGCAATCGTCCGTGAGATCATCAGCCGCGAGGTCGAGAAGTACGACGCAACCATTGAGCGTGGAACCCGTACCGTGCAGCGCGTCGGTCAGACCTATGTCAAGAAGAACCAGCCGGTCCCGCTCGAAGAGCTTATCACGCTCTATGACTCCCACGGCATCCCGGTGGATCTGATGGGCCGGATTCTGACCGAGACCGGTGCGCAGTTCGAAATTCCGGACGACTTCGACTCCCAGATAGCCGACATGCACTCGGAGAACGAGGGAGTGAAACCCGAATCCCCGCTATCCAAATACGCAGAGCGTATTGCAGGTCTTCCTGCAACCCGCAGAAGCTACTACGAACGGCCGACCGACATGGAGTTTGAGGCAACCATTGTGGACGTCTTTGACGACTACGTCATTCTCGATCATACCCTCTTCTACCCCGAAGGCGGAGGCCAGCCGTCCGATACCGGAACATTTGTCACAATTGACACCATGATCCGCGTGGATGAAGTGGTAAAGTCCGGCGACGTGATTCTTCACAAGGTCCGCGGTCCCGGACTCAAACGCGGCGACCGGGTAAAAGGTGTTGTTGACGAAGAACGCCGCTGGGCACTCATGCGCCACCACTCCGGAACCCACGTCATTCTCCGTGCGGCAAAAGAGGTGCTCGGACCTCATATCCACCAGGCAGGATCCCAGCTCTCCACGGATACTGCCCGGCTTGACATCCGGCACTACACCCATATCACCCCCGAACAGCTCAAACAGATTGAGATCGTGGCAAACCGTCTGGTAATGGAGAACCTGCCGGTCATGATCAAGATGGAAAGCCGCACAAAAGCCGAACAGAAGTTCGGATTCGCCCTCTATCAGGGTGGTGTGCCGCCGGGAAAAGAGCTGCGCATCGTACAGATGGGTGCCGAGGTACAGGCCTGCGCCGGAACGCACTGTCAGAGCACCGGCGAGATAGGTCCCGTCAAACTCCTGCGTCTGGAACACATTCAGGACGGTGTGGAGCGTGTCGAGTTCGCCGCAGGATTTGCCGCGCTTGACGCAATGCAGCACATTCAGACACTCCTGAACACCTCTGCCGACACCTTGTCCGTGCAGACCGAAAACCTGCCCGCATCCGTCGAGCGGTTCTTCACCGAATGGAAAGACCAGCGCAAAGAGATCGAACGTCTGCGGGCCAAGATTGCGGAGCTGGAACTCTCCCGTCTGGAAGGCGTTGTGGTGAACGGCATTGAGGTCGTCATCAAACAGGTGGATGTCTCGCGCAAAGAACTGGTCACAGTTGCCGGAGCAGTTGCGGCACGGGGCGGTGTCGCGGTTCTCATTACAACCGCAGACGGCATCGGCGTTGTTGCAGCCTCCGGTGTCACCGGCAAAGTCCATGCCGGACAGCTTGTCTCTGCAGTATGTGCCGAGCTCGGCGGCAAAGGCGGCGGCAAAGAAAATCTCGCACAGGGTGCGGGAAGTGACGCGGCAAAGATCGCGGATGCGATCGCAAAGGCCGACACTCTCATCAGAGCACAGCTCTAACCTTTTTTTTCGATCCTTTTTACTGTCATCACTGCGCGGCCAACCGTGTCACACACTCGCAAGCCCCATTTCCCGAGGTCCCCATACGAGAACTTTTAGCCTCTTCCAAACGCATAATATAAGCAGTATCTAATGAAGCTCGTCATCGATGAACGCCGCTGCAAAGGCTGCAACCTTTGTACCCGGGTCTGCCCCTATCGGATATTTCAGGAAGGGAACCGTCCGGGTCCCCGCGGCTATGTAATACCTGTCCTTGACCATCCCGAGCGCTGTACCAACTGCCGCCTGCAGATCATGTACGGCCGTCAGCTCTGCGGAATGTGTCAGATGACCTGTCCGGACCAGGCCATCTCATGGATAGAAGAAAAACCCTACGAAGCACACAAAGTGGTGATTGAATATTGACCGATAAAACCGAGTTTCTCAACGGAAACACTGCCTGTGCCGAGGGTGCAATTGCCGCAGGATGCCGGTTCTTTGCCGGATACCCGATCACCCCCTCCACCGAAGTTGCCGAACGCATGGCAGCCCGTCTTCCCAAAATCGGCGGAACCTTCATCCAGATGGAGGACGAACTCGCCAGCATGGCCGCAATCATCGGCGGTGCATGGGCCGGCGCACGCACCATGACCGCAACCTCGGGCCCGGGATTTTCCCTCATGATGGAAAACATCGGCTATGCCGCCATGACCGAAACCCCCTGTGTAGTTATCAACGTCCAGCGGGGCGGCCCGTCCACCGGCCAGCCCACCATGGCAGCCCAGGGAGACATGATGCAGGCACGGTTCGGCTCGCACGGTGACTACAGTATCATCGCCCTCTCCCCCTCTTCCGTGCAGGAGATGTTTGACCTGACCGTCAAAGCGTTCAACCTTGCCGACCGGTTCCGCACCCCCGTTTTCCTCATGGCGGACGAAACCATCGGCCACATGCGCGAAAAGGTTGTTCTGCGGGACAACGTCGAGATCACCCCGCGCCGCGAACTCGCCGCAGGCGAGCTTCCCTGCAAACCGGACGCCTGCGGCGTACCGGGTTTTGGCACCTTCGGCAACGGACACGGCGTTCACATCACCGGACTCACCCATGACGAGCGGGGATATCCGGCAACCGACTCCGCAGCCCTGCACGAAAACCTTGTCAGACGTCAGGTCGGAAAAATCGAAAACTTCCGCAATGAGATAGCAGACGTTGACATCGTAAACCCTGACGCAGAAATCGTCTTCATCAGTTACGGAGCCCCGACCAGAGCCGTCCAGCAGCTTCTTGCCGACTATCCGGGAATGTACGGCCACTTAAACCTCAGAATTGTCTGGCCGTTCCCGGACGCAAAACTTGCCGTGTTCCATGCGGCGAAAGCCTTCGTCGTTCCCGAAATGAACCTCGGCCAGATAGCCCGCGAGGTCCGCATGCACACCAACGTTCCGGTTGTCACCGCCCCCAAACTCGGCGGTGCACTGCACACCGTTGACGAACTCAGACACGCCGCAGACGTTGCAGCGACTGCGACCGGCACATTCACGGAGGTAGTACTGTGACCCTCGAAGACTGGTATCGTCAGGACCGCCTGCCCCACATCTACTGTGCCGGCTGCGGAAACGGTACCATCCTGAACTGCACGCTCCGGGCCGTAAACGAACTCGGACTGGATCAGGACAAAACAACCTTCGTCTCCGGCATCGGCTGTTCGTCGCGTGCCGCCGGCTACACCGCAAGCGACTCCCTGCACACCACGCACGGCCGTGCACTGCCGTTTGCAACCGGCGTCAAACTCGTAAAACCGGAGAACGATGTCATCGTCTTTACCGGTGACGGCGACCTTTCCGCTATCGGCGGCAACCACTTCATTCACGCCTGCCGCAGAAACATTGACCTCACCGTCATCTGCATGAACAACAACATCTACGGCATGACCGGCGGGCAGGGGAGCCCCTGCACCCCTTACGGCGCAATAACCACCACAACCCCCTACGGCATGCACGAAATGCCGTTCAACCTCTGCGCCGTGGCAGAAGCTTCCGGAGCGAACTATGTCGCACGCTGGACCTCCTTCCATGTCAAGGAACTCACCGAAGCAATCCGTACGGGAATTGAAACCCCGGGTCTCTCCTTCATTGAGGTCATGGCACAGTGCCCGACCTCGTTCGGCAGCAAAAACAAAATGAAGCAGGTTTCCCAGATGATCGACATGTTCCGTACAAACGCCGTCCTCAAAGGAAAAGCCGAACGCGACAGAGCAGCAGGCATCCCGCTCGCCCCGGGGAAGTTCATCGTCGGTGAACTTGTCCGGCGCAGCAACCCGGTTCTCGGAGGCAGACCATGAGACAGGAAATCCGCTTCTCCGGACTCGGAGGTCAGGGCATCATCACCGCCGCCGTCATCCTTGGCCGCGCCGCAGCACTCTACGGCGGAAAACACGTCGTCCAGACCCAGAGCTACGGCCCGGAGGCACGCGGCGGTGCAAGTGCATCCGCCGTCATCATCTCCGATGAACCCATCCACTATCCGAAGGTCACCGATCCGCACATCTATGCGATCATGTCCGAGGAGGCATACAAAAAATACGGTGCAAACGCATCAGCTGATTCGGTCATGCTGATTGACCCGGGCTATGTCACCAGCCGTCCTGACTGCACCTGTTACGAAGTTGCCGCAACTGCCGTTGCAAAGGCCCGGCTTGGAAAGCCGGTCTTTGCCAACGTCATCATGCTCGGCGGACTTCTTGAAGCAACCGGCATCATCAGCTATGAAGCACTTGAGCACGCAGTTCTTGACAGCGTCCCCAAAGGCACCGAAGAAAACAACAAAAAAGCCCTTGCCATCGGCATGGAACTGATACGAGAGCAGAGACCATGAAATTCCGCGAACACGAAGCAAAACAGATCTTCCGGGAAGCAGGCATCCCGGTCCCGAACAGCGAACTTATCAGCCGTGCCGGTGAAGCAGCCGCGGCTCAGGCACGGGTTGCAGACCGTGTCGTCCTCAAGGCACAGGTGGACGTTGGCGGCCGCGGAAAAGCGGGCGGCATTCTTCCCGCAACCGACGAAAATATTGCCGAAGTTGCAAAAGAACTGTTCGGCAAAACCATCAAGGGACTGCCGGTGGAACAGGTACTGGTTGAAGAAGCACTTGACATCCGGCATGAATATTATCTCAGTATCACCATCGACCGCACCGCTAAAATGCCGGTCATCCTCTTCTCCGAAGAAGGCGGTGTGGAAATTGAAACGCTTGCAAAGGAAAAACCGGAAGCACTTCACCGCGCCTATATTGATCCCTGCTTTACCAATGTACCGGATTTCCTCATGCGCAATGTCTTAGGGTCCGCCCCGAAGGATATTGGTCCGGTCATCAACGCCCTCTATCATGTCTACTGCAAGACCGATGCAATCCTTGCCGAGATCAATCCTCTGGTAATGACGCCAAAAGGCGTCATTGCCGCGGACGGCAAGATTGTGCTCGACGACAACGCACTTGTCCGTCAGGGAATCTCCGAGAACCGCGACCTAACGCCTCGTGAGGCTGAGGCGGAGAAACACGGATTCTCCTACGTTGAACTGGGCGGCGACATCGGTGTCATCGGCAACGGTGCAGGTCTGACCATGGCAACGCTTGACATCATCGCCCATTACAACGGCCGCGCCGCAAACTTCCTGGATGTCGGCGGCGGTGCAGGATTCGAACGCGTGGCGCGTGCGGTGCGTCTTGTTGCCTCCATGCCCGGCGTGAAGGTCATTGTGGTCAACCTTCTCGGCGGTATCACCCGCTGTGATGAAGTAGCCCACGGTATCATTGACGCAGGTGTCCCCCAGCCGGTGATCGTCCGGCTTGCCGGAACAAACGAAGCTGAGGGCCGCAGACTTCTCGAAGAAAAAGGGTATCAGATGCTTGATACGATGGATAAGGCCATCCGTGCCGCAGTGGAGGTGGCAAACAAATGATCTACGCAGACAAAGACACCGAAATTCTGGTACAGGGAGCGACCGGTTCGCAGGGAGCATTCCACATCAATCTGATGAACCAGTACGCAAAAGAGGTAGGCGGCGCAGGCGTTGTTGCCGGCATGACCCCCGGCAAAGGCGGTCAGCAGGTACACGGTGTACCGGTGTACAACACCGTCTGGGATGCAATGGACCATCATGACATCGGTGCGTCCGTCATCTTTGTTCCGGCAGGCGGATGCGGCGATGCCATCATGGAAGCAGCAGATGCACGGATTCCGACGGTCGTTGTCATCACCGAGCACATTCCTGTGCACGATGTGATGCGGGCAGTTGCCTACGCCAAAACCTGCGGCACAAAGGTTATCGGCCCGAACTGTCCGGGATTTCTGATCCCGGAAGCGTGCAAACTTGGCATCATCCCAACAAATTTATGCCGCAAAGGCGATATTGGCGTAGTTTCACGCAGCGGAACGCTGACCTATGAGGTCATCTCGGAACTCTCGCTTGCCGGACTCGGCCAGTCAGGCATCATCGGTATCGGCGGCGATCCGATCATCGGCCAGACATTTTCCGATGTGATGGACGTATTCGTTGCAGACGGCAGAACCCGTGCCACCGTTCTGATCGGTGAAGTCGGCGGAAACCTGGAGATTCGCGGCGCAAAACGTGCACTCTCTCTCGGCATGCCGGTTGTTGCCTACATTGCCGGCATCTCCGCCCCCAAAGAGAAACGCATGGGCCATGCCGGTGCGATCGTTGAGGGCGGCGAGAGTGACGCCGCATCCAAGATTGAACGTCTGAGAGAACTTGGCATTCCGGTTGCAACCCGCCCGTCAGAGATTCCGCTGCTGGTAAAGGAGGTCCTATGAAGGAAAAAGATCGTACACTGCTTCTCGCCGCAGATGAACTTGCCCGGACAGTGGACGCTCTTGCAATTATTTCCTTCCTGAACAAGGACAACGAAATTCATCTGGAAACCCCGGTGATCTGGGTCCGCGACATCCAGCCCGAGATTCTCCGTGACCACACCATGGTGGCGCTGGTGGACTACTGTTCCAACCACATCATCGATGCAGTACTGCAGTACAAAATTCTGACAAAAATGCAGAGCGGAACTGTTGTTGCGGTGTTCCCATATGCCCTGCTGATCTATGACATCGAGGATGCAAACGATCAGTTCAACATTGAGCAGTATGCCGATATTGCCGATCTCGACGCACTGCATTCCGTGTTGTCGCTTGCACTTGAGATCGCCCGGGAAGGCAGGGAAGGCCGGGCCATCGGCACTGCCTTTATCATCGGCGATATCGAAGAGCTGAAACGCTGGTCGCATCAGGGTGTCTTAAACCCGTACGAGGGCCACCCCGAATCGGTGCGCGACGTGCGGATGAAGGAAAACTGGGAGAGCGTCAAAGAGTTCTCCCAGCTTGACGGCGTGTTTCTGATCGACAAAAACGGCATCATCGGTGCATCCGGCAGGTATCTGGATGCCGACGGCCGGGACGTGCATCTCCAGAGCGGTCTTGGAGGCCGCCACCTGGCGACGGCTGCAATCACCAAGGTTGCGCCTGCAATTGGTATTACCGTCTCCGAGAGCGGCGGTGTTGTCCGTGTGTTTGTGGCGGGATCCGCCGTTGCGCAGATTCGGACCGATATCCGGCTCTCCGTCTGAATCTTTTTTTGGCGCTGCCGTATTATCCCGGGTGTGACGAACCCGCTTACTCTGTTCCCTGCCGGGACTCCGCCACCAGTTCCAGTTTTGTGAGCCATGCATCAAAATGCGGACAGCAGCTCCTGATGACAGGAAGTCCTATTCGTTCGGCAATTGCCATTCCTTCCACCGTCTTTGAGTAGCGCGGATACAGTTTCTTCAGCCGTTTTGACGGTGCCGTCTCCGGATGTGTATTGATCTCTTCGGGTGCATAGTGATTTCTGATCTCCGTCAGTTCGGCATACTTTGATTCGCGGTCTACGGACAGCACACGGTCCACAACGGATACATCCGAAAAGAGCAGCGCCTCAAACTCATGCAGCTGAATATAGGGAATAAACGTATCCTCTGAAACAGTATCCCCGCTGATATCCGCATCCAGCCGCCGTTCCAGATAGGCAACGCGTTCTGCGGAGATGGGAAACCGGTTCACCTCCTCCATTCCGGGAAAATCTGCCGGAAGTCCGTAATAGTCGATCATCGTCGTCACCACGGCATTTCTGTTCTTCAGCAGACGGCGCGTGTTCACCCGGAACTGTTCATAATGACTCAGGCCCCCGCGATGTGCAATACCGCGGCTGTTGCTTGTCTTGTTGATGATAACTGCGATACTGCAGTTATACTCCTCAAGATGCGGCCGGAGCATCCGGGATGCAAATGAGGCCTCTGTGTATCCTTCCACGTGAATCTTCAGAAGAAGCGTCACGGATTTCCTCCCAGAACATTCATCTGCCAGAGCTCTCCGATGCTGTACTCCTCAATCCAGTCCGCAAGACTCTCGGGTGTCGGCACGGTAATCGTTGTTGTGCCGCGGTTCATGTCAACGATCAGAATCCGGGAACCGGCACTCTCTTCTGCGGGACCGAACGCATTCAGGAGCTGTACCGACTGGGTGGAGACCAGCAGTTGTGCACTTCTGCTTGCCAGCTTCATCAGATCCGCAAGCACGGCAACCGCGAACGGGTGCAGTCCCAGTTCCGGTTCATCAATCAGAATCAGCCGCGGCGGAGCAGGCTGCAGGAGAAGGACTGCCAGATTGATGAACCGGGCGGTACCGCCGGAGAGTACCGAGAGTCCGAATACGTGGCCGCCTGCCTGCGCGTCTGTCCAGAACAGTGTTACGGCTCCGTTCTCCTCGCGGAACAGAAAATCTCCGAACTGGGGGAATATGAGCCGGATGGTATCGGTGATCTTTTCAAAATACCCGGGCTCCGTCAGTTTGAGCCGGAACAAAAACTCCGTCAGCCGCCGCTCATCCTCCGCTCCCGTACACCTGCTCTGAAACCGGTAGGTTGTCCAGCTCTGCAGATGCAGCCGGAAACTTTCCCACGAGGGATCTTCGTACGCTCCTGCAAAGATTCCCGTCTCAACCGTATCAGAGGAAACCAGTTTCAGCGATTTGTCCCCGGTGGTGATGATCAGTTGTTCGGATGCGATGCGGCATCCGCTGCCTGAATCGGGATGGAGATGTATCTCATAGAAACTGTCTCCGAACTCCGCCCGCAGCACGATTGTATTCGTCTGTTTGGTTCCGTACCGGAACAGAACCTCAGGCCCGCCGCTCTCGGCAACATACGTCTGCAGTTTCCCCATCGTGATTGCATGAAACAGCTCAAATATGCCGAGAATATTGCTTTTCCCTGACCCGTTCGATCCTATCAGGAGGTTAATACGGTCAAGCGGAAAATCGGCATCTTCAATTGAGCGAAATCCTGCAATCCGTACTCGTGAGATGTCTGGGGCAGTCATTATTTGTCAGTATCGCTGCGGAGGGTATTAAAACTGCGTCTTTGGGAGGGTGCACGATTCACAAATCTTTGCGTTTCCCGCCGCTTCACGGGAAAACACGAAAAAACCTGCGTTCTGTGTGCTCCGCAGGCGAGTCACGAAGAAAGATGCAGCGCTGCAAACCCCAGAATAGAAATAGCAACTCCGGGAAATATAATCCCATATATGACAGACCAGGAAATCTTTTCCGATCTTTCCCGCATCGGAAAACGCCTCTTCACCGAGCATCTCGTCGGCGGAAACTTCGGAAACATGAGCGCACGTTACGCTGACGGTTACTTTATCACCCGCACCGGATCCTACCTTGATGCAGACCCGGCGCAGGCGGTCCTCATGCCTTTGAACGGCAGGGTTACTCCCGGAGCATCCAGCGAGTGGCGGGTACACACGGCAATCTACAATGAAGCAGAGCAGCACGCAGCAGTTGTCCATGCCCACCCGGCCCATGCCGTCGCACTCTCCCTTCTGGTGGAGGATGAGATACGCACCATCGACAGCGAAGGAAAAATGCTTGCACCCTCCATTACCGTCGTGGACGGAGCGCCCGGGACACAGGAACTTGCCGACGCTGTTGCAAAAGGGCTGCGCAGTGCAAATGTGGTCATTGCAAGAGGGCACGGAACGTTTGCGGCGGGAAAAGATCTGGATCAGGCATATCTCTTTACCTCTCTTGCAGAACACTGCTGCAAAATATTACACTACACAAAACTCTACCGACAGTAACGTATCACCCGAACTGCCGGGAAAAAATATTTTTTTAGAGGAGGGGATCGATGTACTCGCTGATCCGCGGGACGGATACCGCACCAACCGGAACACATGTTCCGTTGATCAAAATGATCGGCAGCGGCGGATGTTCGGCGCGGACAATTTCCTTGATACGGTCGGGAATCTCTTTGTCAAGCGGCACCAGTTCAACGGAAACCTTGTCGCCGTACTTTTCCCCGAGTGCATCACGCAGCGCCGGGAATGCAAAGGACAGCTTCTCTTTCTGGTAACACTCCGTAAGTCCGCAGGAACGCTCGGCATCACAGGGGAACGGACCGCAGGGACGATAGGTGTAGCCGACAACCTCAACAGTGATCTGAGTCATGGATACTGTATTGAACGTCTGATAAAAAGGGCTTTGTGAAAATTACTTCCAAAGAAAGGTCTGGTGCACAACCGGACGGCATGCACCTTCCCTCAAAAATATTGGGATTAGCAGAGAGGGATCAGCAGCGCTTCAAGGCGGGATGCATCCGTCACACCCTCAAGACGGTGGACAACTTTCCCGTCCTTTTCGATGATGAGAGTGGGAACCACGCTTATCTGGTATTTGTTTGCAAGGTCGGGGAACTGGTCCACATCCACCTTCTTCATGTCAACCTTGTCACCAATCTTTTCCGCGAGCGAGTCAATAATCGGACTCTGGATTCTGCACGGACCGCACCAGGTCGCAAAGAAATCATATAACACGGGTTTTGTCATAGTTACTCGTATGACAGGCAGATTAATATAACTTCTCTTTGGGGAATGCAGAAAAATAGATGGAGTATTTTCAGGGAAAATAATATTATTCTGCTTCGTATAATGCCGTAATCACATCGCGATCGAACAGCATGCCGGACAGCCGCTGATCATTATCGATGATCGGCATCTGATCCACACGACCGCGCTTCATCTTTAAGGCACAGTCGCTGATCTCGGCATTGTTCGGGACGGAGATAACCTTTGTCACCATGACATCCTTAACCGGACGGTTTGGAAGTTCCACTTTGGAGATACCGTAGGAGATGGTATGGTTGTCGCGGATGCTCTCCCAGGTCCATTCATCATCGTCTGTTCCGGTGGAGAAATCGCTGGTCTGCACATCATCCTCAATACGGGAACAGCGGATTAAGTCACGTTCGGAGATAATACCGGTCAGTTTATTCTCGGAGTTTAAGATAGGCATTGCATCCACTTCTGCAAGCTCCATGATTCTGCCGACAACGGGAAGCGGGGTCTCCTCCCAGATGGCAAAGGTCTGTTTGTCAACAAACCGGTCGCGAATCTCGCGCTTGTCATTGATCTTGGCAACTGCGCTGACCAGATCGGAAACACTCAGAAGACCAACCAGTTTATTACCCTCAACAACCGGAAGACGGCGGACATTGCAGTTGGTCATAACTTCCGCAGCCTCGGCAAGCGTTGCATCCGGACGGATGGTCAGCGGCTCGTGGCTCATCAGAAGCGCAATCTGGTTTTCCTCTGCATTATGCAGAATATCTTTTCTGGTGACAATGCCGATCAGCTGATCGCCTTTTACTACCGGAACACCGGAGATGCCGGTGCGCTTCAGAATCCGGAGAACGTCGTCCCGGCTGGAGGGAATCTCCACGGACACAACATCCTTTGTCATGTAGTCTTTTGCAAGCATTTCTTCAGTTGTCATGGAACACCTTCGTATGTTGTACGAATTTTCTTGTCTGTGACATGGGCATTACACTTCTTCCCAAAGGGAAAAGTTAGAATTACGTTAGGGCTATTGATGTAAAAACAGTTCTATCCGGTACAATGGATGATCTGCTTTGCAGGATCTGTTCGGATGCGAGAAAAAGCCGGAATCATTGCAGAAACCCCGGTAAAAGGGACAAATTTTTTTCATCCCTTCAAAGGGGATCAGATACCACGCGCAGAAAAAAAGAGGGGGATTCTCTGATAAAATTTGTGCGAATATTTCAGGTCCGGACAATTAAGATGTTGGTTTTGCCGTAGTTAACCACATAGGAGGAGACACTGCCAAGAAGCAGGCGGTCCAGTTTGGATTTGCCGAGGGAACCAACAACGATCAGATCTGCATCGATCTTGGTCGAAATTTCAATGATGGTGTCTCCCGCATGGCCTGCCTCGATGTGCGGCTCAACGGTGACTCCCTGCTGTTTTGCGTCCTCGGCAAGTTCTGCAATGACCTGATGCCCCTCCTTTTCAAACCGCTCGTAGATCAGTTCCCAGGTGGTGTCCACCGGTGCGGGGCTGACGATGCCTGATTCTATGACATAGATTACATGGAGTTCGGCTTTGTTCTGTTTCGCCAGTTCGACTGCCCGTGAAAATGCCCGCCGGCTGATCTCGGACCCGTCAATTGCTACAAGTATTTTGGAAAACATGACTGTATACCTCCGATTATCTCGTTATGATTACTTATCCTCTCCAAAACTTAAAAAGAGTTCGGAGCGGGCAAGAGATCCGTTTCATCCGCGGATAACCAGGATATTCCGCATGCTGTACTGGGTTACATAGGCAGATACGCTGCCGAGCAGCAGACGATCCAGATGAGACTTTCCGAGGGAACCGACCAGAATCAGATCGGCATCTATCTCGTCGGCGGTGCTGACGATTCTGTCACCCGGATGGCCGGAGACAAGATGCGGGGTAAAGGAAACACCCGCCTCTTTTGCGGTATTTTCCAGTTCGTCAAGCAGCATTTTTGCATCCGTTTCGGTCCGGGTCTGGTTTGCGGGACTGTCGTCCTTCCATATGTGAGGACTGTTGACAACCGTAATCACATGCAGTTCGGCGTTGTCTTCTCTGGCGAGCTCAAGCGCCCGGGAGTACGCTATCCGGCTGATCTCAGAACCATCCAGCGCCACAAGAATTCTGGTGAACATGATAATTTTACTGTCGCGTTATAAGAATAAAAAATGTCGGATGATTCTGTTTACCCGTACACTGCCCGGACAGAGCGGCTGCCGATCCGTGATACAAGCGAGAGTGCCGGAGACTGTGTCCATTCCTTTGCGTATCCCGGATCAAGACAGATGAGGTTTGCGGGTTCTCCTTCTTCGATGATGCCCCGATGACCGAGAAGGGAAAAACCGCCGGTTGCCATGGTAAGTGTTTCTTCGGGCGATGTTTTATACACGGTGGTGAGGAATGCACATTCGGCGAACATGTCGGGAGCAACAAACATGACATTGTCGGTACCAAGCCAGAGTGTGCATCCGGCATCGATCATTTTTCGTACCGGAGGGCGTGCTGCGGTGGTTGTTCCGCCCAGTATCCAGTTGGACCGCGGACAGAGAACCAGGGGGATATTTCGGTCGGCAGCTTCGCGTATGTGGCGGTCCTCGAAATAGGTTGCGTGAATGATGAAATCCGGGTCCAGTGCAAACGCATCGTCGATGTCTTTCGTTCCCGCTTCCCCGGCATGAATGGCGATGCGTTTCCCTGCGGCGCGGGCGCGTTCCACTGCGGCAAGATCTGCGGCGGGATGTTTTGCGCTGCTGAGACCAAGCCCGTCCGCCGAAAACTCGCCCCCATCCCGTCCGAAGATTACGGGATGAATGCCGGGTATTACCGCCTGCTGCAGAAGCCGGACACCGTCCTCCCCTCCCTCCCGGAACTCGGCGAATGCTGCGGTGCCGGTTGCGTGCATGAACTGCATTGTCTCCTGCATTGCAGCGCTCAGACGAACGTCCGGGGTTGCGCGGAGAATTCTGTGTTTCAGTCCGTCGGGTGGTGCGACAAGGTCTGCAAGCGGTCGGCCCCCGACTGGTGTATCCATCGCAACGGTATCGGCTATATGGGTGTGGGCGTTGAAAAATGCCGGTGCTATCCATCGGGTTACCGGTTTTTTACTCTCCGCAATACAAGTGATACTACCCTTTTCAATACTGATGGATACATTGCGCGGTGAAAATGTTTCCCCACAGAATGCGAGTCCCTGCACTTCTCCGTCCGGCATATCTGCTGATCTTCCTCCTGAGTTTATATGTTTGGAGCGGGAACATAATATGGTATGGCATCAAAGAAGTCGGGCAGAGGATTAAGTTCATCCGCAGGTCTTGTTACGTATTATGATGCCGACAACCGGACGGCTGTTCATATCGGTCCGAAGACCGTTCTGATTGTCGTGGCAGTTGTTGGTGTTGCAGTATACCTGCTGAATTTCTTCTTCTAAATCATTCCGGGGTTTGGAGACCCCTGCAGGGATTTGCGCTGTCATTTTTGACAGCGGTATTTTTTTGAAATCTGTTTTGTTCAGAGGGTAATTTCCTGAACTTTGTTTCCGTGCTCTTCCACAATCCGCCGGATGTCGGCATAGGCTATCCAGACGGTGATAGTATTGGTATTGGGGTGAACACCGATGCACGGTTTTTCGATCAGATCCGCGTCGAAGATTACCTCAACCGCAGAGTCGTGATCGTTGAGGATGCCAAAGGGTGTTACCTCGCCCCGCGAGAGACTGAGATACCGGGTGAGGCGTTCTGCCGAGGCGAAACCAAGGGCGGTCGATCCGATCTTTTCTGCAAGTGTTTTGAGGTCGGCGGTTTTTTTGCCGCAGAGCACCACAAGAAAGTGCCGCTTTCCCTTTGCGTCGCGCAAAAAAAGATTTTTACAGACCTCACCAAGGTCAGGTACACCAAGGTTCTCCATGTCTTCATAGGTGTATGCGGCCGGATGGCGGGTTATCCTGTAGGGTATTTTTTTCTCGTCCAGCAGGGCAAAGACAGGGTCTTCCGGATTCATATTTCTCAGATGTGAAGGGCTTTTCGAATCAGGTCTTCCTCTTTGGTGAAGTAGAGGGAGTCATGGCCTTTCCAGGTCCCGCACCCGGAGAATTTGACAACCGGAATGCCGTTGTTGCTCTCGCCCATGATGAAGTTGGAGAAGGCGGCAATTTCATCAACGACTGCTTCTTCCGTAATCTCAAGTTCCAGACCGAAGAGATCGTGGTCGCCGCGGAAGTCGCGGATAGCGGTCATACCGGCCCAGCCGATGGCGTTACCGGTCTGTCCGCGGCGGAAGGCACGGCCGCAGGTGTCGGTTACGATAACGCCGACGTTTTTCTTGGTTATCTGATGAATTTTTTCCCGGATCTCGCGGGCTTCGGCCATCGGGTCCTTTGGCAGGAGAATGATGTTTTTGCCTTCGATATTGCTGTTGTCAACTCCGGCGCGCACCCCTACGTGGCCGAAGGGGAGTTCAGAGAGGAGAAACGGATATTCTATAATGATGTCGGCAGATGAGTCCAGGACTCCCTGAACGAACCTGGGATCTTCTCCGGTTTTTGCAGCAATCCTTTCTGCGTTTTGGGTTGGCGTGATCTCTGCGAGCGCCCGCACATAGCCTTTGGCTTTGGATACGATTGTTGAGGCGACACAGATGATATCGCCGTTTTCAAAACCGGTGTTTGCACAGATGATCGAAGCGATGTCGTCACCCTTTTGTATGAGCGGAATTCCGGAAATTCCGGTTACCTGAACTGACATTACCTGTGATATGCACCTGTGTGATTATAAAGTCGGGGGTTTTGTACTGGGCGCTAAGAGATACTTTTTTTAGTCTTCAGGTCGATCAACTCATATAACCGCAATGAGTACCTATCGCGTTATCCGCTGCCCGGGCTGCCATCAGTTTACGTATACGGATCAGTATGGAAAGTGGAAGCTCTGTCCGGTCTGCGGGGAGGTTATCTCGCTGGAACGCGTGCCCATCTATCTGGAGGTGGATGATTTTTCGCAGGCCGAGGTCTTGATAAAAGAGGTGGAGCGGTATTTGTACCGGAGCGGGCGTCTGGATCTGACACCCGCAGAGGTGGATCTGATACGCGAGAAGTATCTTGCCTGGCTGCACGCAGCGGTATAACTTACCAGAGTCTGCCGCAGTTGGGACAGAGAATTGCCGGACGACGACCGCATTTGGGGCAGAGGAGCTGACCGTGCGAGTTCTGGATGAGTTCCGTTCCACACTCGCGGCAGTAAATCTCTTTTTTGAAACCGCAGATGTGTTCAACTACCATATGGATAATACCTCTGCACGGAAGCGGATAAATTTAGTGCTTGAACGGATTTTGTTCCAACAGCTTCTTGGTGCAGGATCAAAATCTCCCGTCATTTTTCCCGGACCCGGAGAATCGTGATCCCGCCTGATGCAGCAAACAAAAAAAAGAAAAAATCAGAGGCCCATGCGGTAGTTCGGGGCCTCGTCTGTGATCAGAATGTCATGCGGATGGCTCTCCTTCAGACCAGCCGCAGTAATTCGCACAAAGCGTGCATTCTTCCGCATCGACTCAATATCCTTGCTGCCGGTGTACCCCATCGCAGACTTCAGACCGCCGATCGTCTGATAAATCACATCCGTCACCGATCCGACATACGGCGTTGCGCCTTCGACACCCTCCGGCACATACTTCGTCGCACCGATGCCTTTCTTCTGGAAGTACCGGTCGCTCGACTGGCCGGACGTCATCACACCAAGCGAACCCATACCGCGGTACTGCTTATAGCGGCGCCCCTTCACCACAATGATCTTGCCGGGTGCTTCATCGGTTCCCGCAAACATACTGCCCATCATTACCGATGATGCACCGGCAACAATTGCCTTCGCCACATCGCCGCTGTACTTCACGCCGCCGTCCGCAATCACCGGTACGCCCGCAGGCTCTGCCACATCGCATACATTCGCAATCGCCGAGACCTGGGGAACACCGACACCCGCAACAATGCGGGTCGTACAGATCGAACCCGGACCGATACCAACCTTGATACCGTCCACAAAGTCCACCAGCTCACGGGCTGCCGCAGCTGTTGCAATGTTTCCGGCAACCACATCGCAGGAGACCGAACCCTTAATGTCCTTTACTCCTTTGACCACATGCATGTTGTGGCCGTGGGCGCAGTCCACAATAATTGCATCAACCCCGGCCTCGGCCAGCATCAGCGCACGGTTCATATCAAACGGACCGACCGCCGCTGCAACCCGGAGATTGCCGTTTCTGTCGCGGTTTGCGTTTGGATACTGCTGTTTTTCCAGAAGATCCTGCATCGTAATGATACCGATCAGTTTCCCTTTCTCATCCACGACCGGCAGCCGCTCAACCTTCTTTGCATACATCGTGTTGATGGCCTCATCCGCGGTGATGTCCTCCTTCACCGTAATCGGCCGCTTCGTCATGATTGTATCGACCGTCTCCGCACCCAGCTTGTGGACCACACCGCGCACATCACGGCGGGACACAATACCGACCAGCTTTCCCTTCGGGCCGACGACCGGAACACCGCCGATGCCGTGCATGTCCATCAGGTTTGCCACAAATCCGATCGTTGTATCAGGCGTCACGTACCGGACATCGCGCTCGATCACCTTTTCGGCATTCTTCACATGCTCCACAAAGGCAACCTCCTGCTCCGGCGTACAGTTTCTGTGCAAAACTCCGATACCGCCGGCACGTGCCAGAGCAATCGCCATTGCCGACTCCGTAACCGTATCCATGGCCGAACTCACGAGCGGAATTGACAGGGGAATATTCTTCGAAAATCTCGACTTCACATCCGCATCGCTCGGCTCGGTCCAGGACTCCGCCGGTTCAATCAGCACATCGTCAAACGTTAATGCCGTTGGAATATTGAGTTTGTCACTGTACATTTTGCTTACCTGACCATCTGAATTGCTTTTGCTACCAGCTCTGCTTTGACCATCGTTGACCGGTCGCCGCCGCAGACCATACCACGGACGCCGATGATCTCGGGATCGATCTCCTGTAAGACCGGAATATCCTCAAACTTCAGGGAACCGGCAAGGGCCGTTCCCAGACCAAGCGACCGGTTCTGATCCGTAAATGCCTGCAGAGCCTCTTTGTTCATAAACTCAAACGTACTTTTGCCGTCCTTTTTGCCGGTATCAATCATTGCAAAATCGGCTCCGCACTCCGCGGCAATCGGGGACATAACCTGCGGGGCAATCGTTCCCAGCCGGACATAGTCGGAGTATGCGGCAATGACCACGGTTTTCTCCGGGAACGGTTCCTTGACGGCACGAACCACACCCTTAATGACATCACGGGCAGCATCCTTGTCGTTGAACATCAGACCGATCTTTACAAAATCTGCACCGGCGCATGCCGCACCGTATGCGGCAAGAGCTGCATTGCCCGGCGTCGGTCCGTAGTCCCCGATAGCGGCGGAGACCGGCTTGGTTCCGGCAAGCTTTTTAATTTCGCGGATAACCCACGGAAAATTCGCACCCAGCGACCCTTCAGCGGGACGCTTCACATCAATAATGTCAGCATCGAGGCAGAACTTTGCCTCTTCTATAGAGCTTGGGCTGACTAAGAGTTTCATGGATATTATATGGTCTTTACCCTTAATAAGGACATTCACTTCTGGTCGCCGGAACGGGGAGACCCCGGGGATTTTTTATTCCCCGGCGCGTCATATACAATTACCAAGATGGATGTTGTACTTGCAATGGATCTCAAGGACGGATACGTGGTGCACGGTAGTTCCGGGAACCGCGGGACCTATACGCCGCTGACCTGGGGTTTGTCCCCGTCGGCAGAGCCGTCCGCGTATCTTGCGGCGATGCAGCCGAAGTATCTGTATGCAGCAGACCTTGATCGGATCGGAATGTGCGGGGATCATACAGAACTGATTCTCCGGCTTGCAGAGCGGGTTGCGGGACTCTGGGTGGATCGCGGATGCAGTATCCCCGAGGAGTATCTGCGGGGGGAAACCATCCATAATATTGTGGGAACCGAAACGATCGATGCTCCCCTCAATGAATTTGCCGGCGGGTTCCTGAGTGTTGACGTCAAAGATGGTCACGTGATAGGTGCGGCATTTCCGCCTGCGGCCAGTCCCGCAGACGTGCTGCGTGCGGCGGATGAAACCGATTTTGACGGATGTATTCTCTTAAACATCTCCTCGGTCGGTACCTCCTCGGGCATCGATCCCGCATATGCAGAACTGCTGCGGAGCAGTTCTGCGAAAAAACTTTACTACGGCGGTGGTGTGCGGTCGGTGGAGGATCTGCAGACTCTTGCCGATGCCGGGTTTGACGGCGCGATTGTTGCAACCGCGGTGCACCGGGGAACGGTCCCGCTTGAGATCATCCGGGAGGGATCGTTTTGCTGATTACCCTTGAGGGCATCGACGGTTCCGGCAAGTCGACCCTCTATGAAGGGTTGAAAACCCGCCTTGCGGATCTTCATCCCCTCTTCACCCGTGAACCGGGAAGTCCGTACCTTGGCGACGCCGTCCGGCGCGCCATTGCCGCCGACGGTGATCCGATGGTCGAAGCTGCGTTGTTCGTCGCCGACCATGCGGTGCATCTCGCCGAGGTTGTCCGACCGGCTCTGGCCGATGGCCGTATTGTCATCTCCGACCGGTACTCGGATTCACGGTTTGCCTATCAGGAGGTATCGCTTGCCGGTGTCCATCCGGACCCGCACGGATGGCTGGAGGCAGTTCATGCAGGCTGGTCTGTACGGCCCGACATGACGATTCTTCTTGTCCTGCCGGTGGCGGTGGCGATGTCGCGGCTTGCGGGACGGTGCGAGCAGGAACACTTTGAACGGCAGGAGTTCTTAGAGGCCGTGCAGAAAAATTATCTTGCCCGTGCTGCGGAGGATCCGGCACGGTTTGTTCTGGTGGATGCCGACCGTGACGCGGAAACAATTCTCGATTTTGTGGAGAAGAGTATTCGTGCAGCCGTACGGTAAAGCCCGTCAGGGCTTTACCCCGGTATCTCTATTCTATTTTTCAAACATCTGCGTGATGACAATTTTTTTGAAAACAGTTCGTGAGTTTTTCCTCTTTCCGTCTACTCCTGCGAAGCGGTAAACCAAGTCGGGACGTTTGGCGTAAAGCCCATCACCTCGTTAGGATTAATGCGGGGCGGACTACATACAATAACACAGATATGATCAAGCTGCAGACACCGACAGAAACGATCGGCGGCGTCCCTCTCGGCAACCATATGCTCCTCGCCGCAGGAGTGCTCGGGACTACCGCCGCATCACTGTCACGAATGCTTCGCCTCGGGGCAGGCGGAGTTGTCACCAAATCAATCGGCCCGGAACCAAAAGACGGTCATCACGGCCCGTCGCTTATTCCGGTCGCAGGCGGCATCCTCAATGCAATGGGTCTGCCCAACCCCTCGCAGGAGTTCACCGGAGAAATTGCCCCGCTCCTTACCGCAAAAGAGCCGGTAGTTGTCAGCATCTTTGGCGGAACTCCGGCGGAGTTCGCCAAAGTTGCCGAATGGTTCCCGGACGCCCCTGCGTTTGAACTCAACCTCTCCTGTCCGCACGCCGAAGGATACGGCGCTGCGATCGGCGCAAACCCGCGTGTCGTGCGGGAGTGTACCGAAGCCGTCAAGGCCTTTGGGAAACCGGTCTGGGTCAAACTCACCCCGAACGTCGCCGACATCGGGGTAATCGGCAGAGCCGCAGAGGAGGGAGGAGCAGACGCGGTCGTTGCCATCAATACCGTAAAGGCAATGCGCATCTCAACCGGCATGCGCCGCCCGGTTCTCGGAAACAAGTTCGGCGGCCTTTCGGGAACAGCCGTGTTCCCGATTGCGGTGCGTGCAGTGTATGATCTCTATGAAGCATGTACCATCCCCATCATCGGCTGCGGCGGTGTCTCCACCGCCGACAACGTCCTTGAGATGATGATGGCGGGCGCTGCGGCTGTTGAGATCGGCAGCGCGGTCTATGATAACATCAATGTCTTCTCCGACATCGCCGAGGATCTGTATGATGCGAACGGAATACCTGCCGGAGAAATTGTGGGGTGCGCTCATGACTGAAGAACACATGCCGGTGGTGGTCACCATCACCAAAGTAATCGAGGAAACGCCGACCATCAAAACCTTCGTCTTCGACGAACTTTTCAACTTCCGGCCCGGTCAGTTCTGCATGGTCTGGGTACCGGGTGTTGACGAAATCCCGATGGCCTTCTCCGCTGCAAACGCCATCACCGTCATGAAAGTCGGGGACGCAACCGCAGCCCTCTTCACCCTCAAAGAGGGTGACAAAATCGGCATCCGGGGACCCTTCGGCAACGGATTTTTCCCGACCGGAAAAGTCCTCGCCATCGGCGGCGGCATCGGGGTCACGCCATTGTTCACCCTCGCCGCAAGCGGCGAGGTTGACACCTTCATTCTTGGGGCGCGAACCGCCGAAGAGCTGGTCTTTGCGGATGAACTTGCAAACGTAACCGACCTGAAGATTGCAACCGACGACGGAACCCGCGGATATCACGGATTTGTCACCGGTATTCTCGACCAGCTTGACGCAACAGAATATGATACCATCTGCGTCTGCGGTCCTGAGATGATGATGAAAGGAATCCTTGACCGGCTCGTAGCCAAAGGCATTGAGACACGGGGACAGTTCTCCCTGCACCGGTACATGAAATGCGGCGTCGGCGTCTGCGGCTCCTGCTGTATGGATCATGAAGGTCTCCGTGTCTGTCGTGACGGCCCGGTTTTTACCGGCGACATCATCAAAAACAGCGAGTTTGCCCATCACCACCGGGGTCCTTCCGGAAGAAAGGAATAATACCATGAAACCAGTAGTAAAAATCATAACCTGCCCGAAATGCGGGGAAAAACAGAACTTCACCATGTACCCGAGCATCAACGCCTCGTCAGATCCGGGTCTTGCGGAAAAATATCTCGAAGGAACGCTTACCACCCTGACCTGTGAAGAATGCGGATTTTCCGGAGTTGTTGAGTATCCGATGCTCTACCACGACCTTGACAAGAAGTTCTCGGTCTTTTTTGCACCCGACAGCAGCGACCGCGAGGCAAAACTTCCGAACGTCCTGCCCGCCCATCTGCTTCCCGAGATGCGTCTGCGGCTTGTTCACAACGCAGACGACCTCCGCGAAAAGATCTTCATCTTCCGTGACCTTCTGGATGACCGGATCGTCGAGACCGTCAAGGACTCCATTCTGCGGGAGATGGATGCCCGCCACGAGGAGAAAATGCCCGATGCCCTGTACTATGCGCAGGACATGTTCGGCTGCGAAGGCCGCTCTCTCATCTTTGTTCCGAGAAAGGGCACAGAGTATCTTGAACCGATCAAAATTCCGTTCGAAACCTATGAAAAGATCAAGATGCTGATGCACGGCATCTGGGAGCGGGCGGTTGAGGGCTACACCGTTGTTGACAAACTCTGGGTGCAGTCCGCCGCAAAGAAGGAGCAGACATGATCACCGACGAGGATGTGGTTGTCTGTCCCGATTGCGAGCATGAACAGAAGATTACCATCTGTCCGTCCGTGAACGTAACAACCGATCCGGAGATGCGCGAAAAGGTTCTCTCCGGCGAACTGTTCCTGTTCACCTGCGAGAAGTGTGGTTACACCGGATTTGCCGGATACCCGTTTGTCTATGAAGACAAAGAGACGCAGGGAGGATTTCTGATCTATCTGGAACCGGACTGTCCCGACCGCGAGGTGGGTATTGACGGTGATATGGCGGATCAGGTCGTGTACCGGGAAAAACCGATGCGGCTTGTTTCGGATCTGAACGCCCTGAAGGAAAAAATCTTCATCTTTGAGGCTGGTCTTGACGATCGGGTGATGGAGCTGTTCAAGATGCTGACGCTCACTAAACTGCACGGCGACAATCCGGATCAGGTGCCGGATGTTCTGCTGTTCACCAAGGTGGATGAGGATGCAGAGGGCAAAAAAATCTTTCTTGCAGCATTCCGGGACAACAAATATCTGGGTGTTGTTGAGCTGCCGTACGCGCTTTATCAGACCTGTGTGGTGACCGGCGAGCCCATCTGGGATGCACCCGTCACGGAATGCGCGGCAATCGATCAGGACTGGATCGCCGACCGGCTGAAAGCGGGTGAAGCAGAAGAACATGCATGTGACTGCGACCACGAGGGTGCAGAGTGTGACTGTGATGCCAAAGGGAAAACGGAGCACGACGGAACGGCGTGCGACTGCGATACCGAAGAGGGAGCGGAGCAAGGCCGAAGGACGTGCGACTGCTGCGGGTGTGACCATGACCGGAACTGATCAGATCCGCAAAGGCCGGCTCGGCGGCGACCGGAGCTGCGCGGTTGCAGAGTTTCTTTCCTCGGCAGCGGCGGACCGGCGCATTGCCTACTGCGATCTCCGCGTGGACATGGCACATATCCTGATGCTTGCAAAACAGAACCTGATCGATCCGGCATCCGCAAAGGTACTGTTGTCCCACCTTCACCGGTATATGAACGACGGACTTCCGGAAGCGGTGTTCGATCCGGCTCACGAGGATATTCATGCAGGCATTGAGGCACAGCTGATCGCAGACTGCGGTGCGGACACCGGCGGGAGAATGCATCTCGGCCGCAGCCGCAACGATGAGGTTGCGACGTGTCTGCGGATGCAGACACGTCTTGATATTCTGGAGATCCTTGACGGCATCGCCGCACTGCGCCGCGCCTTACTTGACCAGGCGGCACAGCATACCCACAGCATCATGCCGGGCTTTACGCACTTCCAGCATGCACAGCCGACGACACTTGCCCACTATCTGCTCGCATATGAAGCAGTGTTCGCCCGCGACGCGGGACGGCTGTTTGATGCGTACGTCCGCCTGAATGCATCACCGCTCGGCTCCGCTGCGTTTGCCGGGACCGGCTTTGCCCTTGACCGCGAAGCGACCGCTGCATACCTCGGATTTACCGCGGCCATGACCAACTCAATGGACGGCGTTGCGTCCCGCGACTTTATGCTTGAGGTACTTGCCGCGCTTTCGATTCTGATGACAAACGTCAGCCGCCTGTGCGAGGAGCTGGTGCTCTGGAGCAGTGCCTTCATCCGGTTTGTCGAGCTGGATGATGCCTACTGTTCCACCAGTTCCATTATGCCCCAGAAGAAGAATCCCGATACCGCAGAGATTATGCGGGGCAAATCCGCCGTTGCTTCCGGCGAGCTGATGGCAGGCATCACCCTGATGAAAGGACTGCCGATGAGCTACAACCGCGACATGCAGGATTTAACGCCGCATCTGTGGCGGAGTTTTGATGCTGCCGAGGCGAGCCTGCCGATCCTTGCAGGAATGATCCGGACCGCATCCTTCAACACCGAAAGAATGGCGGAGGAGTCCGATCGCGGCAACTCGACGGCGACCGAGCTTGCGGATCTCATGGTGCGGGAGTTCGGGATGCCCTTCCGGACGGCTCACAACATTGTTGGCCGGGCGGTAAAACTCGGCGGACTGTCGCTTGATATCGTCGAATCGGCAGGCATCGAGATTTACGGTCAGTCCCTGAAAGAGCTGGGACTTACTCAGGAGCATATTGACCGCGCGCTGTCTCCGTCCGAGATGGTTGCAGCGAAACAGAGTGCGGGCGCACCAAACCCTGCCATGATGGCAGCAGCGGCAGATGCCGCAGGTGCCCTGCTCGCAGACGACGAGGAACGTGCAGAGTCTCTGCGCTCTGCGCTTGCCCGCGCAGATGATTCCATAAAAACAGACTACATGAGGTTAACGGCATGACATTTTCCAACAGCGATCCCGTACACGTGGCGTTTGCAGGTCTTGACCTGCACGGTATTTACATCTCCGGTTCAGACGGCAATGCCGTGGTGAAACTTTCCAGCGGCTACAACATCTGTGTGCCCGAGGTGCTCTGCACCCCGGCACCGGAGTGTTCGGCAGCACAGCCGCATCACGCAGCAGCAGAGCCGCTGAAGCAGGATGCAAACCTGCCTCTGCTTTCGATCATCTCAACCGGCGGTACGATCGCAAGTACGGTTGACTACCGGACCGGAGCGGTTTCTTCCAAATTCACCGCAGAAGACATCATCCGCTCCATCCCCGAACTTGCAGGAATTGCGCGCTACCACACGGCCCAGCCGTTCAATGTTCTGTCGGAGAACATGAACCCTGCCATGTGGCAGGAGCTTGCCCGCGCGGTGCGCGATGAGATTGCCGCAGGTGCTGCAGGAGTTATTGTGACGCATGGGACCGATACGATGCTCTACAGTGCTGCGGCGGTTTCATTCATGCTTACCACGCCGGTACCGGTGATCTTTGTCGGCGCCCAGCGGTCTGCCGACCGCCCGAGCAGTGACAACGCTATGAACGCGATCTGCTCGGCAAAGGCCGGGGTATCGGACCTTGGCGAGGTTGTTGTCTGTATGCATGCAACCTCTGATGATGTGGAGTGTGCACTGCACCGGGCGACCCGTGTGCGCAAAAACCACACATCGCGCCGCGATGCGTTCCAGAGCATCGGAAGAGCACCGGTTGGGATGGTTTCGTATCCGGATGGTGCGGTAACACTCGGGAAGGATGCTGTTCTGCGCGGAACCCATGAACTCCGGCTGCTTGACCGGCTGGAGTCCCGCTGCGCTCTCCTTCAGTATTATCCGGGCATGGACCCTGCGGTGTTTGATGCGTTCTCCGGGTATGCGGGTCTTGTGATTGCGGGAACGGGTCTTGGCCATGTGGGAACGGACTGCATTGCAAAGATTGCAGCACTTACTGCTGCGGGAACGTTGGTGGTGATGACCTCGCAGTGTCAGGCGGGTGATGTCTGTGACCGCGTGTATGAAACAGGCCGCGATCTGCTTGACGCCGGTGTTGTTGAGGGCGGAAGTATGCTGCCTGAGGTTGCGCTCGTGAAACTGATGTGGGTTCTTGGTAATACTACCCGCCGCGAGGATGCGGTGCGGATGATGCAGACGAACCTGAAAGGGGAACTTGACTATGATCTCGGGAGGGAGATGTAAATGACTGATTTCGACTACGAGGCTCTTGGGTTAAAGGCAGGAATCGAGATTCACCAGCAGCTTAATACGAAGGAGAAGCTGTTTTCCCACACACCGACGATCATCCGTGATTCGGCCGAACATACGGGGGAGGTGAAACGGTTCCTCCGTGTTGCAACGTCTGAGATGGGGGATGTTGACCGCGCGGCAAAAGAGGAAATGCTTTCGGCACGGCTGTTTACGTATTATACCTATGATACGACCGGCCTTGTGGAGATCGATGAGCAGCCGCCCGCGCCGCTGAATCCCGATGCGCTGGATCTGGTGCTGACGATTGCAAAGATGTTTGACATGACGCCGCTGCCGCAGATTCACACGATGCGCAAAATGATCGTGGACGGTTCTGCCACGAGCGGATTCCAGCGGACAGCGCTTGTTGCGCTGAATGGTGCAATTGATCAGACCTGCCGGATTGAGACGGTCGCCGTTGAGGAGGATGCCTGCCAGCGTGTTACCGATCAGGTGTTCTCGGTGGACCGGCTGGGTATTCCGCTGATTGAGATTACGACTGCTCCGTGTATGCGGACTCCCGAACAGGTGCATGACGTTGCCCAGTACATCGGTATGACGCTGCGCTCTACGGGACGGGTGAAACGGGGTCTTGGTACGATCCGTCAGGATGTGAATGTGTCCATCCGTGATGGTGCACGTGTGGAGATCAAGGGCGTGCAGGAGCTGGATCTGATCGCCGAGGTTGTCCGCCGCGAGGTACAGCGCCAGCTGTCGCTGCTTGCAATCAAGGATGAACTGGCTGCGCGCAATGCGCTGGTGAACGGAGAGGTGTACGATGTGACATCGGTCTTTGCAAAGACCCAGTCACAGGTGCTGAAGAAGGCGAAGGTAATTCTCGGAACCGTTCTGCACGGCTTTGCGGGACTTGTCGGGATGGAGATTCAGCCGGGCAGAAGACTCGGGTCCGAGATGTCGGATTACGCAAAGAAGTGCGGGGTCGGCGGTCTGTTCCACACCGACGAACTGCCTGCCTACGGAGTGACGGCCGAGGAGGTTGCTGTTCTGAAAGAGAGCCTTGGTGCGGGCGAGCAGGATGCGGTGATCATTGTTGCGGCGACGGAGCAGAAGTCCCGGTGCGCAATGCAGATGATTATCCGCCGCGCGAAGATGGCGATGGAAGGTGTGCCTGAAGAGACACGCAAGATGCTTGAGGGAGGATCAACCGCCTACATGCGCCCGCTGCCGGGGGCTGCACGGATGTATCCGGAGACGGATATTCTGCCTGTTCCGGTCAGCCGGAAGTACTGGGAAAGCATTGCAACGCCGGAGCTTCTAACCGACAAAGCGGAGCGGTTTATCTCTGCGTACGGTCTTGATGCCGGTATGGCGCATCAGATGGCATTCTCCGAGAAGCTGCCGCTGTTTGAGCGTGCGGTTTCCGAGGGTATCCGTCCGGTGTTTGCAGCACGCACGATTCTTGCATCCTTAAAGGAACTGGGCCGTGCGGGTATTTCGCCGGATGCGATCCCTGACGACTCCGTGATTGCGGTGATGAAGGCGGTTGAAGCCGGTCATGCGGCAAAAGAAGCTGTGTCGGAGATTTTGTCGGCATGCGCACGCGGGATGACACTGGATGAGGCGATTGCAACGGTCGCGCCTGCATTTTCCCGCGAGGAGCTCCAGGAACTGGTCCGCACGATCGTTTCGGAACGCGTTGATTTCATTAAATCACGCGGGAAAGCAGCGCTCGGTCCGGTTATGGGCGTGGTAATGAAGGAGGTCCGCGGTCGGATCGACGGTAAAGTGGTTTCGGAGGTTCTGGACGAGGAACTTGGACGGATCATCTGATCCGTTCAGATTCTTTGGCATACTGAGATATACAGTCAGACCGCCGTCATTGAGATATGTTTAAGTGAATAGGGCACGAACAAGGTAAGGAGTTCAATATGGGTAAGACAGGTAGCATCAACTGGCACCAGGTCAAAGGTGTCAACGGTCAGATCAGACTCGTTCCCCAGAAAGAGGGAGAAGTCAAGAAACCAGGACCGAACCAGAGATTCAAGAGAGCAAGCATTGTTACGAAGATCGAGAGCCGCATGGCAAACGCTCCGCAGCAGGGCCGCCGTGGACCAAAGATTGCAGACCCGCGCGTTCGCCGCCGGATCCGCAGATCCAAGAAGTCCATGATGGGCGCAAAGGCAAAGGCAAAGCGCTGATCTTCTCGGACACAATACGTTCACCCCCAATTTATGTATTCCCGCATGCGGGAGTACATTTTCAATTCTTTCTGTTTGTTGTTTTTTGGTTTTTTTATCTCAACCTTTCATAACCCTGCAGCGCCAATGAATATAGAAGAAACCATGGTGCATCTTACCGTTGATATAGGCGGACGTCCCGGTGCCGACTGCCGGGGGTTTTGTGCCTACTGCTACTTCAAGCATGCGAAGGATGTACCTCCGTTCGGCTGCCGGTACTGTCTTCCGTTTTTGAAAGGCTGTGACTACTGTTCCCGCGGGGTCAAAGAAGAGTACTCCGGGTTTCTGCCTCTGCAAACCGTTGCTGAGTCGTTTCTTGCAGACCTCCAGATGGTTACGGGAGACGTTACTCGCATCACCATCTCCGGCGGGGGTGACCCCAGCTGCTATCCTGAATTCCGCGATCTGGTGGAGCTGCTCGGAACACTGGACATTCCGCTGCACATCGGCTACACCAGCGGCAAAGGCTTTGATGACCCGGAGATTGCCAACTTTTTGATTGCAAACCACCTGACCGAAGTTTCATTCACCGTGTTTGCTGCGGACGCAGAACTCAGACGGAAATGGATGCATGATCCAACCCCGGAAGCGTCGCTTGCGATCATCCGCCGTCTTGCACAAGAAATTGATGTGTATGCGGCGATCGTTGTCCTTCCGGAGGTAAATGACGGTGCTGTTCTTACCGAAACACTGTCATGGCTTTCAGACATCGGAGTGAAGGGAGTAATTCTGATGCGGTTTGCAAACCGCCCGGAACAGGGACTGATCCTTGAAAATGCCCCAATTCTCCCCGGTCAGCGGGTGCACACAATCGAAGAGTTTTCTGAACTGGTACGGAAAAGTGCAGCAGCATTCCCCGATCTCCGGATCTCCGGAACTCCGCTGTATGATCCCCTCTTCGACTCACCGTTTGCCATCCGCAACATGCCCGAACTGCTGGATCGTCTGCCGATGATTCACAAAAGAGCAACAATTATAACCGGCGCCGTTGCATCTCCATATATCAGAACAATTCTCTCGGCCCGCGGCGGGGACCCGTCTTCCGTCATAGCGGTGAACAAAGAGATCGCCTGTCTGATAACCATTGATGATCTTACATCACTTCATCTGCCGGATCTCTGTGATACCGTAATACTTCCCGGCCGCGCATTTGTGCATGATGCGGAGGCGGAAAAGGTTCTTTCGCGTGATGGCGTGTACCGCACGGTCGTCCGGGGACCTGAAATGCTTTCAGCTGACGGGGAGACAAGTATGGGTATGACGGAGGTTGATGTCCTTACCATGGAAATGGAAGGGTTTTCTGCGCTTATCCGGCTGATAAACCAGTATGGGTGTCCTACATGAAATATGCTAAGCTATATGAGAAGATAGGATACACGTTCAAAAATGAAGCGTATCTTGACCATGCAATGACACGGACTGCATACGCCCGCGAACATGAAACTCCGATGAATGAAACCATGGATTCCCTTGCTGTCCTCGGTGACGCAGTGCTGGATCTGGTAATGATCTGCGAGATCATGGCGGAAGGCGAGTATGACAAAGGTGAGATTACCCGCAAAAAGATTGATGCCGTCAATATGACGGTTGTCCGAAAAATTGCTGAACGACTGGAACTTCCCTCGTATATGCAATGGGGGAAGGGTGAACTCCGCATGCAGATATGGACGAGCGGCCGGGTGTCTGCAGAATGTTTTGAGGCGCTGGTCGGCGCCGCATACATGGACGGCGGTGTTGAGGCTGCAACGACGATTATCAGAACCGTTCGTACGCCGCACGGCTCGGCAAAATAACACCAGCTCAAGGAAAAAGACCGGATGTTTCTCATCCGATGCAGGAGTTTTTCCGTGATCTGCTTTTATTTTGTTTGATCCCCTCCACACATCTTATTTTTTTGGTTTAGAAAAACTCACATGAAGTAGGAGATGCATGTCACTATTCCGCAATCGTGCCGTCATAGTTTATTGCGTTTCAGTGCGATATGCTATGGTATGGTACGGGTGAAGGCATCCCACATTCTGGTAAAGACGGAATCCGAGGCAAAACAACTGATGAAACAGCTTGCCGATGGTGATGATTTTGCAAAACTCGCAAAGCTTCATTCCCAGTGTCCGTCCGGAAGATCCGGCGGCGATCTGGGATATTTCGGGAAAGGACAGATGGTGAAGCCGTTCGAGGATGCGGCATTTAAGGCAAAGGCCGGCGATGTTGTGGGGCCGGTGAAGACGCAGTTCGGCTGGCATGTGATCAAAGTTACTGATGTGAAAAACTAAGTTTCTCTTTGGTGTTCTATGGATGCAAAGACCTTTTTGTGCTGCATTGAGGCAATAAAAAGCAGCGATATTGCGGTGCAGGAGGAAGCGGCAAATGCAGTTGCGGCATTGATGGACAGCTGCTGGCTGCCGCAGATTTTGCATCATCTCAATGATCCAAGTCCTCTTGTCCGAAGAGTAATGCTCTGGACCCTGCGAAACTATGCCGGGCAGATTGCGTATCCGCAGTTTCTTGCATATCTCCATGATCCTGATATGGCAGTGCGCGAGGCGGCGCTTCTTTTGTTTATGGAAGGGGGAAGCCCTGCATGCGATGCACTTGTTGCGGCGGCAGTTTCTTCTGAGGAGGAGGAAATCCGGTTTTCTGCGGTTCAGGCCCTCGGACAGTTCCGGACTCCTGAGGCGCTCGTTCCCCTGATGCATGCGGCAGGTGCAAAAAACCCTGATATCCGCGAGGTTGCAGTTTTATCCCTCGGCGTGTATGCGGATGCATGCGTGATTCCGCAGCTTCTTGCAGCACTGGCGGACGACCCGCAGATTCGTCTTGCAGCGCTTGAAGGTCTCCGGGGAAGGGAACTGTCTCCTGAGGATCTGGTACAGGTTTCGGGATGCCTCTCTGATGCCGAGTTTCCGGAGATCCGTGCAGCGGCGGTTGCTGTACTCGGCCCTCTGGTCCCTGAGGAGTCTGCTGAGGATGCAAGTCCCCAGGTCCGCCGTGCAGTTGCATCCGTAACCGCGTCCCAGGCCCTTTTGGTACAACTGTGTACAGATACCGATGCATCAGTCCGGATGGCCGCCGCAGAAGCTGTCGGCAAACAGGGGTATATGATGGAGGATGTGCTTCTGCCGCTCTTATCCGATGCCGTTCCCGGCGTGCGGCGTGCAGCGGTGACCGCTCTTGCATCATCCCGGCGGCCCGATGTGGTTACGGCACTGATCGCCTGTCTGCATGATCCAAAACCAGGAATTCAGGCAGCTGCAGCAACCGCCCTTGGCGAGATCGGCGGCGATGACGTGATCGCCGCACTCACCGAGGCATCAAAGAGCGGGAACGCGATTCTCCGCGGAATTATGAAGAACGCGCTGAACGCAGCCCTGAAAAAAAATAAAAAATAGAGAATTTCTTTCAATCCCTTTTTTACTCTTCCTTGTAGGCGCCGTGACGGCGTGCAAGGTAGAGAATTCTCTGCAGAGCCGAAAGGTTGGTGCAGACAGCAATGAGAAGTACGGCGATCCAGATCTGGCTGACGAGGCCGAAGAGGATGAGACAGAGAATGGTCTCGGGTCTGCCGAAGAACCCGATTCCTTCCAGAGGATCACTGATCTTCCCGTCCTCTTTTTTGGTGTAACCGATTTCTGCGTAGGTTACCGGTTTGATGAAGGTGTTCATCAGCGAACCGATAATGGCAAGGCCGACGATTGCGGTATCAACCCAGGACGGAACGGTGAGGAACTGGGAGATGACGGCAGTTCCGGAAAGACCGATTCCCAGAAGGACCAGTCCGTCCACGTATTTGTCGATGATCCAGTCAAGTACCGCACCGAAATCACTCTTGCGGTTGGTTTTCCGGGCCACATTTCCATCGACGAGGTCCAGTACGGCGGAGACCGCAAGCAGGATACTGCCGAGGAGGAACAGATGCTGCATATAACATACAGCGCAGGCAATGCCGAAAACGAGGGAAAGTATTGTTATCTGGTTTGGTTTAAGTCCAATCCGGACGAAGGCATTGCCGATTGGATCAATGCAGCCAATCAGCCGGGGACGAAGAGCGGTAATATTCATGGTAACCTGACTGCATCAGATGCCGGGAAAGCATGGGATGATACATTTTTGGACGGGATTTCCATACCAAATATTCTTTAGCTTTTATTCCTATATGAATCAAGAGGAAATACTTCATGAATACGATACTGCATAAACCCCATGTGCTGATGATCTCGGAGATTACGGCGGATGGGAAACTTACCCTGAAACGCGGTGCTTCCAGCAAGATTCTGATGAAGCATATGTCGCATGAAGCAGAAATTCTGCTGCATGAGACGCGTGCGGCCTATGATGCGATTATGGTCGGATCATCCACGATTAAGATTGACAACTCGTTTCTGACCGTGCGCATGGTCCCGGGGAAAAGTCCTCTGCGGGTGATCCCCTCAGGTCTGGCGGATATTCCGCTGGATGCGAATGTGCTGGACACCTCAGCCGTGCCGACGGTTGTCGCCGTGTCTGCTGCGGCTCCGGCGGATCGGGTTGCGGCGCTTCGGGAGAAGGGCGTGTCCGTCGTTGTCGCAGGAGAGGAGAAGGTGGACCTTCCTGTCCTGATGGATATATTGTACCGGGAATTTTCGGTACGGAACCTGATTATTGAGGGCGGCCCTACCCTGAACTGGCACATGCTGCATCACCATCTGGTGGACGAGATACGATTAATTCATCTGCCGTTTATTGTGGGCGGGAATGACACGCCGTCACTGGTCGGCGGGATGCACATCGATTCAGAGGATCAGATGATCCGGCTTGAACTTTCCGGGACACGGATGGTTGGAACAAATCTGGTTACCGAGTACCGGGTACTCTAAACATACATCTCCGTTTTTTTCCTTCACGTACGGTTACTTATGATACGGCTCTCCGCGCAGAATCCGGAAACCCCGGTAAATCTGTTCAAATAAAATCAGCCGGATCATCGTATGTGTAAAGGTCAGCCGGGAAAACGATACCTTCCGATCCGCAGCCGCAAGAACCGCCGGCCCCAGGCCGAGCGGTCCTCCGATAATAAAACATATGTTCTTCCCTGAAAGTTCTGCCTCTCCCAGCTGTGCTGCTATCTCCTCGCTTGCGATCAGCGGCGCACGGGGGTCCAGCGCAATCGTCAGAAATCCGGGCTTCACTCCGGCAAGGATCTTTTCGCCTTCCCGTTCCTTCACCTGCATTTCTGCGGAAGGTGATGCACTTTCCGGCACCTTCACTTCTGCAAGTTCCGTCACAAAAACAGTGGTATAGGGTCTCAGCCGCTTTGCAAACTCGGCGATTCCCTCATTCAGATAGCTGTCCTTAATCCTGCCGACACACAGGACCTGAATCTGCATTCAGGCTTCCCCGTCCGTGTCCGTGCCCTTGTCCGCTTCGAACTCCATCACTTTGGTGAAGCATGCAACCGCCTCGCGGAGATGACCGGCCGCTTCAAGTGCGCGTCCCTTCAGATGCCAGGCCGGCGCGTGATCCGGATGATTTTCCAGAATCTTTTCTACAGCGGTAACCGCAAGATCGAACCTGCTCTGCTGCAGGCAGATCAGACCGCGGCAGTAGAACAGATCCGAATCAGCTGCACCCGCACGTTCCGCTTTTTCCAGCTGTGCAAGCGCTTCCGCAGGCCGGCCGCACAGCATCTGCATGAATGCAAGACCTGACAGCAGATACGGATTCTTCGGATCAACCAGAAGGGCCGATTCAAACGCCTCAGCCGAGGACGGAATGTTCCCGACCTTTACCAGCATCATTGCTTTTTGCAGGTGTGCAAGGCTGTTCTTCGGGTACAGTCCGATCAGTTTATCGTAGCACTTCGCAGACTCCAGATACTTCCCTGCGCGGCCGAACAGATCCGCAACCGCAAACAGTGCCGCCGTATTGTCCGCATTGTCTGCGACCAGCCGTGAAAACTCCTCAATCGCCTCATCGGTCCGGCCTGCATTTGCCAGAGCCGATGCATACGAGTAGCGTGCGGAATCATCGCCCGGTCGTTCATCCAGCAGATCCGAGTACGCCGCCGCTGCTTCGTCATACCGCCCGAGATACCACAGGGTCTCCGCGCGCTGACGGGTCGTCACCAGATCTTTTTCATTCTCCGCAAGCAGCATGTCGTATCCCGCAAGCGCCTCTTCGTAGTTCCCCTGAATCAGATAGATTGCCGAGAGTTTGCGAATCACATCACTGCTGGATGCACCGCTCTGCAGGTACCGGCCATACACCTCAAGCGCTTCATCGTACTTCTGCATCTGTTCAAGAACACCGGCAAGATCCAGCAGTGCCTTCGTGTCCGCCTCGTCTGCTTCGGTCAGTTTCCGCAGAACATCTTCGGCCTCCGGGAGTTTGCCGAGTGCGGTAAGGGCTGCTGCCTTGTCGCGCAGCGCTTTGGTGTTCGCGGGTTCCAGTTCGAGAACTTTGTCCATGCCGATTGATGCTTCGCGGAAGTCGCCGCTGATCAGATGCAGATGACCGATACCAAACCACACATGGGCATTCTCCGGCATCTGTTTTGCAACGCGGGAGTAGTACTCCGCCGCTTCATCATACCGGCCAAGCGTCGTACAGATATCCCCGCCGAGGGTCAGAAGGTCCGGACTTCCCTCCGAATCCTTCAGCGCGAGGGCAACTGCGTCGGCTGCTTCTTCGTTTCTGCCAAGGGCTACACAGAGTTTTGCCACCTGCACGGCGACTCCCGGAATTTCCGGATACTCGCGCAGAACTCCCGAGTAGGTTGCAACCGCCGCCTCAGCGTTGCCGCCCTCCGCCTGTACCCGCGCAAGCGCGATCAGAATGCCGGGATGGCCGGGCAGAAGCTGTTCGGCGGCGATAAGGGCTTCACCTGCCTGTGCATACATTCCCAGCATCTCCTGACATTTTGCAACCCCCACATGCGCCGCAGGTGTTCCCGGGGACACCGCTGCCGCACGCTCGTAGTATGCAAGTGCGTCGGCATACTGTCCGTTCCGGAACAGCACGTCCGCCGATCCGAAGATGAGCGACAGATCGTCGGGCATCGTTTCCAGCAGATGGGCATACGCGGTTGCTGCTGCTTCGTACTTCCCGATGCCGGCCCATGCATCCGCCACTCCGAAGAATGCAGGGTTGTTATCCGGAGCAGTCCGGATAATTTCCTCCCATGCATCGGCCGCTTCCTTGTAGCGGCCGATGCGCATCATTGAGGATGCATACAGTTCATGCGCGGCAAGTGATTCGGGGTCTTTTGCAATTACGCGGGCGGCGACATCTGCTGCCTGCTGATAGCTGGACTGTGCTGCAAGACACTTTCCGTGCAGAAGCTGTAAATCCAGCCGGTCGGGTGCTGCATCCAGTGCACGCACTGCCGTCTTGTCCGCCTCCGCATACCGTCCGAGTGCGGACAGGGCAAAGCTCTGCATTGAGGCAAGGCCGACATTGACCGCACCGATCTCGGGTTTGGTCATTGCAGCTGCCCCTACCGGCGCAGGGTTGTTGAACAGCTGCATGTCGTCGTCCTCTTCGGCAAACCACTTCATCTTTGACGGAGCCCGGCCTCCGTCTCCGCCGAGTCTGCCCATCCGGGTAAAACTGTCGATAGCTTCTTTGTATCTGCCTGACAGATACTCGGCGCATCCTTTCATGTACCAGACCGAGGTGTTTGACTGGTTCAGATGAATCATCTCAAGGAACGCTTCGGATGCACGTTTCATGTTGCCTGACAGGAAGGAAACAATGCCCAGCAGATACCACAGTTCCGCATTTGCATATCCGCGTGCAAGCACTTTTTCCAGCTGTACTGCGGATTCCTTTTCGTTTCCGTCCCAGTAGAGACAAAGCGCACGGCGCACGGTTACGGTAATGTCGGTGTCTGCGGAGTACTGCTGCACCATTCCGTAGGATGCTGCGGCATCTTTGTAGCTGCCCATGCTTTCTTCCAGCCGGGCGCGGCGGTACCAGCCGGCGGGGTCGTCTTCGGCAAGTCCGGTATATCGGGAAAGGGCACCGTCGCGGTCGTTCAGCATTTCACAGCAGAACGCGGCAGATGACAAAAACATGCCGCGGTCATCAAAGGCTGTTGCGGCAAGCTGATCGAACATGTCTTTTGCCCCGGCAAAGTTTCCGGACCGCATGGTCAGTTCTGCCAGCCGCATCCGCAGGTGCTTGTCATCGGGACGAAGATTCGTCAGATGACTGCATACCGCGGCAGCATCCGCGTACCGGCCGATGCGTTCTAGCCACTCGCACTTCAGTTCCTGCAGATAGGGTTCACCGTCGCCGAGCGTTACATGACTGATGGCTGCGACCGCTTCCTCAAATCTGCGGGCGTCGGCAAGAAGTGTTGCGAGGGTGATCCATGCATCCGTATTCTGCGGGTCGAGTTCGGTCGCTTTGGTAAGCGAACGTGCTGCTTGTTCATGCTGACCGGAACGGTTCTGGGATACCCCGAGCCTGTACCACAGGGAGCTGTTCTGAGGTTCATGCTCTACGGCACGGGCAAAACTCTTTGCTGCGTCTTCGTAAAGTCCTTTCTCAAATGACAGCTCGCCGCGGGGAGTCCACGGGTTCTGCCTATCATTTTTACCAAACAGACCGCCGATATCAACCATATACGTATATCCTCAAGAGTAGTGCTGTACTTGTTTGATCCCTCTACTATACCATGTTTCTGCAAAAACTTTCCTCCTGCGCATGCCGAATCCCTATATTAGAAATAGGCGGGGCGGGTAATAGATTATACTTATGGAATATAGTGGCTCAACGCCGGCACAGGATCTTCCCTATGATCCTGAGACCCTCCGGCGCATCAATGAACATCCCTGCTACAGTCCGGAGGCGCGGCACTCCTTCGGCCGCTGTCATGTTGCGGTTGCTCCCAAATGCAATATCCAGTGTAATTACTGTGTCCGTGACTTTGATTGTGTCAATGAGTCACGGCCGGGCGTTACCAGTATGGTGCTTCAGCCGGGAGAGGCGCTGGAGCGCATCGATGAGGTCGTTGCAAAGATGAAGCACATCAAGGTTGTCGGTATTGCAGGTCCGGGCGATCCGCTTGCAAATCCCGAGACCTTTGAGACGCTCCGTCTGGTTCATGAGAGGTATCCGGATACGATTCTCTGTATCAGTACGAACGGTCTTCTTCTGCCGGACAAGATTGATGAGCTGGAAAAATACGGTGTGCGCAACATCACGGTGACGCTGAATGCGATTGATCCTGCAATCGGTGAAAAAATTTACACCTTCGTTGAGTATGGCGGGAAAAAGTATCACGGTCGTGAGGCGGCAGAGCTTCTGCTTTCCCATCAGCTTGCGGGAATTGAGGAGGCGGTTCGGAGAAAGATGCTGGTAAAGATCAACACCGTGTATATACCCGGAGTAAATGATGCCCATATCCCGGAGATTGCCAAGAAGGTTGGGGCAATGGGTGTGTTCAACTTCAACATCATTCCCTTAATTCCCCAGTACAAGTTTAAGGATATACTTCCGCCAACACCTGCGGAGAAAGCGCATATGCATGAGCTTTGTGCCCCGTATGTCCGCCAGATGCGTCACTGTCAGCGCTGCCGTGCGGATGCGGTCGGGCTGCTCGGCAAGGATGTGCAGAATGAGTTCGGCTGCTGCGGGAAGGGCGACGGTTCCGGAACGGGTTGTCGGTAATCCTCATTTCTTTTTTGCGGGTTTCCTGACTGCATCACATCCCGGAGAGAATCTTTTTACGGACGCAACACTTACAATATGTAAGCTGCACTATGATGGATCAGGACGCAATAGCTCATCTACTGGATATTCTCGGGAACCGGAACAGACGAAGGATACTTGATCTTCTCCGCCAGAAGCCGTGCTTTGTAACGGAGATATCCGAGCGTCTGGTGATCAACCCGAAAGCGGTTATTGAGCACCTGGCAATCATGCAGAAAGAGGATGTTATTTCCTTTTATCAGGATGAAAAGCGGCGAAAATACTATTATCTGGTGCAGGATTTTGAACTTTCGGTGCAGATGACAAAGCCCGAACAGCCGCCGCAGAGTGTTGTTCTGGCGCCCGTGCCGGAAAGTACGGAGTCGTCTGCTCCCCCGCTGACCGATAAAATACTCATGATACGTCGTCTCTTGGACTCCCGTGAGAAGCTGATCGAAAATCTGGAAGCGGTGGAAAAGGATATCGATGAGATGATGAATGATGTCATTGTCAGCGGCAGGAGTGTGTTCCAGAACAGTGTGGAGTCGGAGATTCTTCTTGCCCTCATTTACTCGCCGCTGACACCGATAGAGCTTTCCGATACCATCGGTCACCCGATCCCCGAGGTGACCGGGTCCCTGCGTACACTCGCCACCAAGGGATATGTGGAGTCGGAGGGCGGCCGTTACCGAATCAAGGGGACGCAAAAGGCTGTTGCACTTGCCGCCGGTCCGGTTCTTCCGATGCGAATCTGATGGGGCGCTGCATTTTTTTGTTCCTGATACGGGAATTTCAGGCATCCCGATGAATTCGGGATTGGCAATTCATTTTCATACCAAAAAAGATTCCGGAAAAAGTTGTACTTTACTCTATGATGCTGCGAAATCCTTTCGTGACATCCTGCTCCCGAAAAAAGAAAATTATCTTTTTCCGCCGACGATCACAACCGTTTTTGCGGTCATCGCGGCAAAAATACCATTGCCCAGAACACCCGGGATGCGGTTGATTGCTGCTTCAAGACCAGCGGGATCGGCAATTGCCCCGAACGCACAATCAACCACATAGTTGCCGTTATCGGAGATAACCGGGCCGTCCTTCTTTACTCCTTCCCGCATCACCGGCTCGCCTCCGAGTTCCCGGAGTTTTTTTGCTACACTGCCGTAGGCAAAGGGGAGAACTTCAATGGGGACAGCTGCATCCAGACCCGTAACCTCTTTACCGGAATCGATCACGACGACAAACTGCTTTGCCGCATCTGCCACAACCTTCTCCCGCAGATGTGCCGCACCGCGGCCCTTGATCATCTGTTTTTTGGGATCAACCTGATCCGCACCGTCAATCGCAAGATCAAGCACCGGATGCAGGGTCAGCGTTGTAAGCGGAATCCCGTATTCCTCTGCACGCATCGCCGTCTGGTTTGAAGTGGGGACACCAAGAATGCGGAGACCTTCCGTTTTTATCCGCTCGCCCAGCCGCTCCATTGCAAAAAACACGGTTGAACCGGTTCCCAGACCGACGATCATCCCGTCTTCTACCATATTTGCCGCACGGATGCCGGCATCCTTCTTCGCTGCAACAACAGGATCACTCATACCAGACTCGTATGCGGCCTTCGCATATAAGTACTTGGTGAGGGCGGGAGGTGCATCCTTTATTCCTGAACATCCCCCGGGTCGCATGGATCGCCCTGCAAATCGCAGGTATCAGGACGTTATGGACAACGTCAGGGATAAGAACAATGGCTGTTTCCAACATTTTTTATCCGAGTCACTCGTAACACTCTACATTATGCAGAGTGAAACCCCTTCCGGGCGAACGTTGACACTCATTCTCCTCTCAGCTTCGCTTGCAACCTTCATGTCGGCACTTGACGGAACGATTGTCAACATTGCTCTGCCGACCATATCCGCATCGTTTGATCTCACCACCTCGTCCGTTGCATGGGTCTCGACGATCTATCTGCTGGTAATGGCCGGGTGCCTGCTCATCATCGGAAAAGTATCCGATGTGGTCGGATTCAAAAAAATATTCCTGATAGGATTCATACTCTTCACGATTGGATCCTTCACCTGCGGATTTTTGCCGGACTTTACCGGACAGTTCTCTACACTCCTTGCATCCCGGGTACTGCAGGCACTGGGAGGCGCAATGATGACCGTGATCGCACCCGCTATGCTTTCCTACTATCTTCCGGGCGACCGGCGGGCAAAAGGAATGTCACTTGTTGTCCTCTTTGCTGCGGTCGGTATGGCACTCGGCCCGACGCTCGGCGGATATCTGACCGAGTATCTCTCCTGGCACTGGATATTTTTCATCAATGTACCCATCGGCATTTTTGCCGTGCTGCTGGGATACGCGGCAATCCCGAAATCCGCCGCCGCCACAACATCCCTGAAGGGATTTGACAGTATCGGGGCAGTGCTTGTCTTCATCGGACTTGCCGCACTTCTCTTCGCCTTCTCCGAAGGTGTCTCGCTCGGCTGGACCTCAGCCCCTGTCCTTATATCGATCGTACTTGCGGTTCTGGGTCTTGGCGGATTCCTCTGGCGCGAACTCCATTACACCGACCCCCTTCTTGACCTGAGCCTCTTCAAAAGCAGATCCTTTATTGTGCTTAACGTTGTTTTCGCTCTGCTCTTCTTCACCTTCGCCGGTGCAAACTACCTCCTGCCGTTCTATCTGGAGCATGTCCACGACTACAGCGTTTCTTTTTCCGGCCTCATCATCACCGCAATGTCGGTCGGGATGATGATCACCGGAATTCTTGCAGGGCTGATCTACGCAAAACTGAAAGGAAAAATCCGGTACCTCGTGATGACAGGCGTCGCACTGATTGCGGCAGGTTTCTTCCTCCTGACACATCTGACACCGGTAACCGGTCTTGGCGTGATCATCTCGGCACTTGCCCTCATTGGTCTTGGTCTTGGTCTTACGACAACTCCGCTTACCACCCTCATCATGAACGCTGCCCCTGCATCAAAACAGGGCATGGTCTCAAGTCTCACGGGACTGGAACGGTTCGCTCCGATGACCATCGGTGTTGCGGTGTACAACATTATCTTTATGCACGGTATCATGACTGCGGTCCGTAACTCCGGCATCACGGAAAAACCGCCGGGAGATATCGCAGCTGCAATTCTCAGTCACGGATTTGATCTGGCATTTGTGGTCTCGGTCATTCTTGCCGTGGTTCTTTTCCTGCTGTGTATCTTTATCCGGGAAGATCCGGCAGCAGGGGAGTAAATCCCCTGTTTTATCTTGGCATTTTTTCGTGTGTTCCGCGGGAGACATACGAGTACAGGTGCAATATCTTTTTTGGCGAAATCTTTAGCATCCCAAACGCTGAATATTCATTATTCATGCGTGGGTATTCTGCCGTTTTCAAAATATGTTCTGTTCTGACAGTTGTTCTTGTGTGTGCAGCATGTTCGGCGGGATGCGTGTCAGTTCCTGCGGAGGCAGAAAACGGGCGGGTCCTGCTCGTAACGGTTCCTCCGATGGTGGAAATTGTCTCTGCTGTTGCCGGGGACGGATTCACTGTTCTCCCGGTTGTACCGGAAGGAATGTCTCCCCATACATATGAGCCGGCTCCTGCTGACGTGGCTTTGTTTGCATCGGCGGAGATGTGGTTTACGCTTGGTGAGGGATTTCTGCCGCTGGAGGATCAGGTGGCGGCTGCACTGCCGGATCTGCCGCGTGTTGCAACCGGTGCGGAAGTGAAGGCGGTTGCTGAAGCGGGCGGTGAAGAGGGAGAGATGGATCCGCATATCTGGCTGTCGGCACGGAACGGGATTTTGATGACGGAGGCGGTACGTGACGGGCTTACGGCCCAATATCCGGAGTTTGCGGAGCGGTTTTCGGATAGGGCGGCTGCATTTTGCGCGGGGTTGTCCGATGCGGACATGCGGCTTGCCGCTGTTGCGGAGACTATGGAACCGAAGGCATTTCTGACCACGCACGGATCCTTCGGATATCTTGCGGAGGATTATTCTCTCACCCAGCTGGTGATTGCCCGTGAGGGAAAGGAACCCGCGGCACGTGAACTTGCGGAGATTGTTGATTCGGCAAAGGCGGCGGGTGTACATATTATTGTGACCGAGCCCCTGTCCGGAGAGCGGACTGCGATCGTACTTTCTGAAGAGCTTGGGGTTGTGCCGGTGCAGATTAATCCGTTGTCAGTGCATTATATGGATACGCTGAATTCTCTTGCGGAGGTGCTGAAGGAATGAATGAGGTTTTGGAGATTGATCATCTGGTGGTGGAACGGTCCGGGCACGTGGTGCTGGATGATGTGAGTTTTGTACTGCACAACGGTGATGTTGCTGCGATTATCGGACCGAACGGCGGGGGGAAAACCTCGTTTCTGATGAGTGTCCTCGGGCTGATTCAGCCGAAGTCGGGTGTTATCCGGGTCTTTGGTGAAGATCCTGTGTCGGCACGGTCGCGGGTCGGGTATGTGCCGCAGGTGCACACGTTTGATTTTTCGTATCCGATGACGGTACGGGAGATGGTACTGACCGGGCGGCTCGGACACATTCCGGGGCTGGTGAAGCGGTACCGCGAAAAGGATTATGCAGCAGCAGCGGATGCTCTTGCAGCAATGGATCTGACCGGGTATGAGAGCCGTCCGATTGCAGAGCTGTCGGGCGGAGAGCAGCAGCGTGCAGTGATCTCCCGTGCGCTTGCAGGATGTCCGGAACTGCTGATTCTGGATGAACCTACGGTGTATGTGGACGGACCGACGGGGGAACGGTTAATGACGCTTTTGGAGGAGCTGCGCGAGCGGATGACGGTACTGATGGTAACGCACGATATCAGTGCGATGTCGGGGCATGTGAACCGGGTTGCGTGCCTGAACCGGAAACTGTTCACGCATGATACGGATAAGATTACCGGGGATATGGTTGCGGCTGCGTACGGCTGCCCGGTGGAGCTGATCACGCACGGTCATGTGCCGCACCGTGTTCTTGCGAGTCATGATACCGGTGAGGATGCGGAGGGCGGGCAATGACGGATCTGCTGTCGTATGTGTTTATGCAGCATGCGTTCCTTGCGGCAGGGCTTGCAAGTGTTGTGTGCGGTATCATCGGGAGTTATATTATTGTCCGGCAGATGACGGCGGTTTCCGGCGGGATTTCCCATGCGACGTTTGGCGGGGTGGGTCTTGGATATCTGCTGGGTTTTTCGCCGATTGCAGGCGCGGCAGGGTTTGCGGTGTGTGCTGCGGTGGTGATCGGGGTTTTGAAGGAGTATGCGCATCAGAAGGTGGATATGCTGATCGGTGCAGTGTGGGCGGTAGGGATGGCGCTTGGTGTGCTGTTTGTTGCGCTGACGCCCGGGTATGTGCCGGACATTGAGTCATATCTGTTCGGAAATATTCTGCTGGTGACGAGCGGGGATCTTGTTCTTGCGGGAGTTCTTGCAGTGGTGATTACGGCGGTTGTTGCTCTGCTGTATCAGCCGTTTCTTGCGGTGACGTTTGATGAAGAGTATGCAACGGTCATGAATCTGCCGGTGAAACTGCTGAATCTGCTCCTGCTGATTCTGATCGCGCTTGCTGTGGTAATGCTGATTCAGGTGGTGGGGATTATTCTCGTGATTGCACTTCTGACTCTGCCTGCGGCAAGCTGCCGGATGCTGACTTCGCGATTGTGGGTGATGATGGCAGGTTCGGTTGCGATTGCGGCTGTTGCCTCATTCGGCGGGATTTTGTTGTCCTATTTCTGGAATATTCCGTCCGGTGCTACGATTACGCTTGCAGCAGCCGCGATGTTTCTGCTGGTGATTGGAGTACAGCGGTGCGCGAAAAGGCGGCGGTGACTGCCGTTTTTTCCTGAACGGAAACAAAAAAAAGCAAACGGTAAAAAAAGTTATTATTCTTCCTTTTCAGCAGCTTTTTTTGCCCGTTTTACCCGCTCTTTTGTTGTAAAGCCGGTAATCAGATCCAGATACTGGCGGAAGCGTTTGTTGGTGTCCAGAATGATCGCGTCAGCCTCTGCGTCCGGCATGGCAAGAACTTCCTTGTTTGTCTCGGTATCGACAATCACGGTCTTGTTCTTTTCTCCGGCCCAGACTTCCAGATGCGACATGCTCCCGTACGAGATTGAGTAGTGTCCATCCTCTGTCTTCGGTTCCGTTTCAAAGATATCGGTAAATCCGGCAGCAATCCGTTCGGGAAGATCTTTTGTCATTCCGCGCTTAACTTCATATTCCTGCATAATTACTGTAGATCTATGGGACGCCTGAATTTAAGTAATTGTCAATTGGAAATATCATCACAATGAGAATATTTATTGGCGCAGGCACGCATCTATCCTTATGGACATTACCGATGCGGTACGCGTGGAGTCTCCTGCCCCTGCCGCAAAAGAGATCAGTCTCCTGACCGGTTTTCCCGGTTCCGGACTGGTGGGCAGTATTGCGTTACAGTATCTGGTGGAAAATGCAGGATTTACTCATCTCGGCAACATCACGAGCCGGTTCCTTCCCCAGATATCTCTTGCAACAAACGGCCTTGCCCAGGCGCCGATACGGCTCTATGAAAAGGACAACATCGTCGCAATCCTTGCAGACGTTCCCATTCCTCCGCAGATCTCCTATGAGGTCTCCGCAGGACTCATCGAATGGTTTTCCGGTAAATCTGTAATAAACGATCTGGTGGTTATCGGAGGAGTTACCACCGGCAGTGAGGGGGAGCGCGTCTTCGGTGTTGCGACAACTCCCGACGGTCTTGACAAGATCAAAGAACATGCAGTCATCCTTCCCGCATTAAGCATCACGGGTATCTCCGGAAGTATGATCATCGAAGCACAGCTTCGCGGGATCCCCGCCACCGGATTTCTGGTGGAGACCAACTTCAATGTTGATCCGCGTGCTGCAATTGAGGCACTGAAAATTCTCAATATCCGCTACGGGTTTGAGGTTGACACGCAGCCGCTGATGGAGCAGGCCGATCAGGTCGAAGCCATGATGCATCAGCTGGCAACCGACGTGCAGGAACAGGCAAACGCGGAGCAGAAACCATTTTCTGCCGCCGAGCAGGTGATGTACGGGTGATTGTAATGCAGATGGTAGGAATTGCAGGAATTGCCCCCGAAGTTATTGCCGAACTGAAAAAAGGACGGGCACGCACCATTGAGTTTGTCAATGCCCAGAATGTCATCTCGGCTGCCGCTGTCAGCGTTGGTGATCCGGTCTTTGTCTCAACTGTACCGCATGAAGATCTCTCTTCAGGGGATGCAGGTATCATTGCAACCGTTACCGCCGCTTCGGTTACTATGCAGCGGATGTCAAGCGCGGTTCCGGGTATTTACTATGAAGAGCGCGAACGCCTCCTGGTGCGCCTGCAGATGAAATTCGCCTGCACGTCCCACATACGGAAGGTTGTGGAGCGCGGATACTGTCGGGTTTTAACTGTGGAAGTTGCGGAATGCAGCTGTCCGCGTGCAAGATAACCCTGTTCCTTTCTTTTTCAGAAATTTTTTTGAGGAGATTTTATAATCTGGAACCGCAAATAGAATAAGGCATTAAGTCATGGGCTTGTGGCTTAGCCAGGATATAGCGTCGGGCTTCTAACCCGAATGTCGGGGGTTCGAATCCCTCCAGGCCCGTTTTTCTTTGGTTTTTTCTTTCCGGTGACCGATACTTTTATTTGTTCTTAAGTTGATTTATGAATGTAAGCAGTTTACGGAGGTGAACTGCAAAAAAACGTGATCAAGCTGCAAGGGTTGTACGGGATCCTATCTGCGTGATGGAGTCGGCATCGTCCGTTGAATAATCAAGTCTGTTTTGTTGTGTATTTCATTTATCTGTGTTCGACTGCATACTATAGGGTATCTAATGCCGAACGATACTCCTGTTGATACGCTGATTGCAGCCGCCGAGGCTTCCCTTGATGCCGCCTCAAACGCTCTTCTCCATGGTGACACTGATGCTGCCGCCGACTATCTTGAGGTCGCGGTATCCGGTCTTCTCCGCGCCGGGTCCTCGCTTCTCACCTCGGTTCATACCACTGATATTGCCGCTCTGGAAAGCAGCATTGCCCGCATTCTTCGTGCGCTTGCGGAACGGTTTGGTATCCTGCCCGAGGATCATCAGCCGGTTCTTGCCCTCCTGCCTGAGTCCGTGGATATCCTTGATACCTCTACGAAAACCGCGGCAGAGATGCATCTTCCGGTATCCGGTGTCTGTGATGTCGTGCGGTCGGTGTATGAGTCTGAGGAGGCCGCAATTCCGGAACTCTCCGAGGAGGAAACGGATTCCTGCATCTCGGCGGGCAGACTCTTACTCGATCTGCTCTCCGGCCAGCGGACACTTACGGATGCAGTCTTTGCCAGGGATGGTGCCTATGATGCATTCTCCGATCTTGCCGCCCCGTATCTTATCAGCGGCGCGGTATTTCTGGGAGGCGGGGAAAGTACCGGGTCCTGTGAGGAAAAAATTCCTGAAATGCTTGCAGGGCCAATCCGGCGTCTTGTTGAGCTGCTTGCTGCACTTTTGACCTCTGCATTTATGTCCGGACTTATTCTGCTGATAATCCGCCGTGTTCTTGCTGTTCGCAGGGTTCGTCCCGGCATGGTGGACAATGTCATCTTTGCAGGGTCAATGGCCTCCCTTATTGCTGCAAACCTTCCGATGTTTGTGGACGGCGCACGGCAGGTCGCAGCCGAGCTGCGGAGCCTGCAGGAGATCATTGATAGAGCTGACGGCGGCGTTGAGATACCGGTTGTATAATTGAGAAAAAAAGAAAAAAATATTTTTTTAGAGTTTGGTGACAATCGTTACAATGTCGCCGTCTTCTACTTTGTGCTGAAGACCGACCTTTGCCGCATCGTGCTTCACCGACGTACCCCAGATCTTTGCGTACCGGAACTGATCCACAAAGTCGCGGTGCAGTCTGCGGCAGATGTCTTCGATTGTACTGCCTTTGCGCATAATCATCGGTTCTTCCATGTCCGCGTCCTCACCGTACGGTTTCATGTAAATGCGCACAAATCCGAGATGTTCGTAGATGGCATCCTGCAGTTTGTCGATGTTGTAGCCTACGTGTGCCGAGATCATAATCGGATCGACACCGTATTTCTCCCGCATCTCATGCTCAACTTCATGCCGCTCTTTTTCGGTTACGAGATCCACTTTGTTAATGGCGATGAATGCCGGGATGTACATCCGGTTGCCCATCATTGCGTCAATGATGTCGTCCTGGGTTACATTGCTGCCGCGGACAAGCACATCCGCGTTCATGATCTTGCTCTCTGCAAGAATTGCGCGGACTTCTTCGATGTCGATGTCCACTGCACCGACGGTATTCAGGCGGACACCGCCGAATCCGGTCTTCTTGATGGTGATATCCGGCCTTGGTTTGTTGATGCGGATTCCTGCATCGTAGAGTTCATGCATCAGCACATCCACATGCACGCCGTTGAAGACATCGCCTAAGATCACAATCAGATCTGCGGTACGGACAACTGCAATAACCTCTTTGCCGCGCCCTTTGCCCATTGCCGCGCCGGCAATCAGTCCCGGGATATCCAGAATCTGAATTTTTGCGCCTTTGTACTCCATGAGTCCCGGAACAACTGTCAGCGTGGTGAATGCATACGCGCCGGTCTCGCTTTCCGCTCCGGTCAGTTTGTTTAACAGCGTTGATTTACCCACCGACGGAAATCCGACCAGCACAATCGTTCCGTCCCCTGATTTCTTGACCGCATACCCATCGCCGCTGCCGGCAGACTTCATTGCGCGGGTTACGGCATCGTCCTTAATTTTGGCGAGTTTAGCTTTTAACCGCCCGATGTGCTGTGAAGTTGCCTTGTTGTATTTGGTATTTCTGATCTCGTCCTCAATGGCTTTGATCTCTTCTTCAAGGCTCATATTGTCTATACCTATACGTTTTGGTATTAGATGAACATATGGGGGGATGGGCGTCGGGATTTCGTCAGCTATAAATATTTCATACGGCAACATTAGTTACGCAAGTTCTCTTGCTGATATAGTGTAGTGGCCAATCATGTCGGCCTCTCACGCCGACGACTGGGGTTCGAATCCCCATATCAGCACTCCTTTTGTTTATCTTCTCTGACTGACAACATTTCTGTGTCTTTTCCATGTACGACGTTATCATCGCAGGGGCCGGTCCGACCGGTTCTACCGCCGCCCGGCTGTGTGCAGATGCGGGACTTGCCACCCTGGTGCTTGAGGAGCATGCCGCTATCGGCTATCCGGTACAGTGTGCGGGACTTCTCTCTTCCTCGGCGTTCAGGGAGTGTGAGGTCTCGGATGCTTCCGTCCTGAACACTGTCCGCGGTGCCCGCATCTGCGGGTCTGCCGGACACGAGCTGTTCTTTGCGGCGGATACGACCAAGGCGTATGTGGTGGATCGCGGACGGCTGGATCATGAGATGGCGGCACGCGCTGCGGATGCCGGGGCAGAGTTTGCGCTGAAGACCTGTGTAACTGCAGTCAATCCGCAGAAGAGGACGCTTTCGGTGACCGGAGTTTCCGGTAAGCAGGAGATTCCCTACAATATCCTGATTGCTGCCGACGGGCCGCGCAGTGTTATTGCCCGGGGGCTTGGTATCGCACCTTCGCGGTATATTTACGCAGGGGTTCAGGCGGAGGTTTCCTGGAACGGCAGTCCCGATTTTGTTGAACTGTTCCCGAATGCTTCCCCGGATTTTTTTGCCTGGGTTATTCCTTTGTCTGCCCGGCGTGCACGTATTGGTCTGTGCGGGATGCGGGATGTTCCCGCGCGCTTTGCTGCGTTTGCAAAACAGTTTTCCCCCGCAAATATCCATGAGGTGACCGGGACGGTTCCGATTGGCGTCCGCAGCCGTACTTGGGGTGCGGGCTGTATGATTGCAGGGGATGCTGCAGGGTTTCCTAAACCTACTTCGGGCGGCGGTGTCTATACCGGCGTGCGCTCTGCCCGCCATGCGGCAGCGGTGGCCGTTGCCGCAGCTGAAACCGGGGATGTGTCAGATCCGGTACTTGCGGAGTATGAGAAGCGCTGGCGTGCGGATTTCGGGAGAGAACTTGATCTTGGTTTTAAAGCTCTTTCGTTTCGCCGCACCCTTACGGCAGAGGAGATCGATTCTGCGATTGATGCCCTGAATACGCCGGAAACAAGAGAGCTGATCACAACTGCGGGTGATATGGATCGTCCTTCCGCCCTTCTTCTGAAACTGATGAGAAACCCCGAAATCGTCAGCACCTTTGGCGTTCTTGGGATAAAATCAATGATACGAAGTATGATCATTTGAGATGTCAAAATCAGTTAGTAATACTTATTAGTCATTGCGTGTTATTGTAACCTGTAAGTGATGTAACATGCATATACCTGATTTCCTGTTTGGGTACAGCGGCATGGGTGTTCCAATTGGTGTCATCTTTTGGATCATTGCCCTGGTGTTTATCGTGCTTGCCATTAAGTGGGCGCGGGAAAATCTTGATGAGTCAAAGATACCTATCCTTGCTGTAATTGCTGCAGGAATTTTTGCACTTCAGGCGTTCAATCTCCCGACCGGTTTTGGTGTCAGTGGTCATCTCGTTGGCGGTGCGCTTGCTGCGATTGTACTGGGGTCTCCGTTTGCCGCGGTGTTTGTTCTGGCAATTGTTCTGGTGATTCAGGCACTGGTTTTTGGAGACGGCGGTGTTCTTGCTCTTGGTGCAAACATCATCAATATGGGTGTGATTGCGGGATTCGTTGGTTTCTATTCTTTTGCGGCACTTAAGGATAAGATCGGTGTTCCGGTTTCTGCGGCTGTTGCCGGATGGTTTGCCTGCGTGATTGCGGCAAGTGTCTGTGCGGTTGAGATTGCGATTGTCGGCGCGGTTCCGCTGAGTGTCGGACTTCCGACGATGTTCATCTATCATGCTCTCATTGGTGTCATTGAGGCAGTTATCACCGGAATTGTGGTTGTTCTTATTTTCAACGTCCGGCCGGAGCTTACTGGTAATACGGAAAAGAATGCAATGCCGGTCAACAGGTTCCTGGCTGCCGGTCTTGTTATTGCACTGATCGTCGGCGGTTGTGCGGTTTTCTTTGCTTCCGGGGATCCGGATGGTCTTGACAGTACGCTTCTGGTGAGCGGAGGTGCGAAGGATATTTTTGCTCCGGCACACGGTGAGATTGAGGAAGCGCACGATCCAATCGGCTGGACATCGCCGATGCCGGATTATGTTCTTGGTGGTGAGGATGCCGGTGCGGCCGGAGGGCTGATAGCTCTGGTGATTGGTATTTTTGCGGCACTGGTGGTAATTCTGCTTGCGGCGCGGCTGGTGTATGCGGCGTCGGACCGGAAGTCCCCGTAATCCAGACCACCACCTCTTTATCTTTTTTTCACCTATGGAAACGTAACAATGCACCTCATTGAAACCCGCAGCCTTTGCCACGCCTACAGTACCTCAACGGAGGATGTGCTGAAGAATATTCATTTCGTTGCGGATGAGCGGCAGCGCATTGCCGTGCTCGGGCCGAATGGTGCGGGAAAGAGTACGCTGTTCCGCCATTTTAATGGAATTTTATTCCCCAAGTCGGGTGAGGTGCTGATCCGGGGAGAGCCGATTACGAAGGCGAATCTTTCTGAGGTGCGGAGGTTTGTCGGGCTGGTGTTCCAGAATCCGGATGATCAGGTGTTCTCACCCACGGTGGAGCAGGATATTGCGTTCGGGCCGTACAATCTGGGGCTGGATGCGGACTGTGTTGCGGAGCGGGTTGATCGTGTATGCGAAATGCTGGGTCTTGAGGGTCTGCGCAGCCGTGCTCCTCATCACCTTTCCGGCGGGGAGAAGAAGCGCGTGGCAATTGCCGGGGTACTTGCGATGGAGCCGCAGGTGATGGTGCTGGATGAGCCGACGGCGGGTCTTGATCCGCAGGGGGTCAAGGAGTTGTTCGGGTTTCTGAATGATCTGCCAAATTCCTGCGGTGTTACGGTTATCTATTCGACGCATCAGGTGGAACTGGTTCCGGAGATGGCGGATCTGGTGTATGTGATGGAGAGGGGGGAGATTACCGGGGCGGGAACGCCGGAGGAGATCTTTTTGCAGGAGGATCTGCTTGCCCGTGCGCATCTGGAACTTCCTGCGCTTCCCCGTCTGATTCGGTCTCTGCAAAAACACGGTGTGGCAATTGATCCCGCCTATACGTATCATGATGCGGAACAGTCGTTTCTGAAGGCGTTCGGGAAATTATGAGCCTGATCGATGAGCTGTTTGATATTGAGCGGGAGGCATACCGCAGGAGTCCGATTCATGCTCTTGATGCCCGTATCAAGCTGATTCTGTGTCTGCTCGGGCTTGTGGTGACGGTGCTTCTTCCCTACGGGACGGCGGAGCTTTTTGCGTTTCTTGTTATCTATATGCTGTTTTGGGGACTGTATGTTCTGTCGGGGTCGTCACTGCGGTATTATCTGGTGCGGCTGCTGCTGATTATGCCGTTTGGTCTGTTTTTTATTGTTCTCCAGCCGTTTTTTCCGAATCCCTACTATGAGGTGTATCATGTTGCGGTAACTCTGCCGTTCGGGGTTCAGATGTACTGGGAGTCGATCATTTTCGGTCTGTCACTGTTTGCGAAGTTTGTGATTTCGCTGTCGTTTATTATTCTTCTGTCGGCTACGACGACGATGCAGGCGATGTTGGAGGGGGCGGCACGGTTGCGGATTCCCCGGTTGTTTGTGGTGGTGATGGGGCTTACTATCCGGTATCTGTATGTGTTTGCGCTGGTGTATCAAAAGATTCAGAGTGCGTTTGCGGCGCGCTGTTTCAACGGGTTCGATCGCCGTCTGCCGCTCGGGTACCGGCTGAATGTTATCGGGAATGCGGCAGGTTCTTTGTTTGTGCGGGCGCTGGATCAGGGGGAGCGGACGTATGCGGCGATGTGCTGCCGCGGGTATTCGTCTGCTTCTGCTGCGTACTATGCGGCAAAACCCCTGCATGCGGCGGAGTGGGTGTTTCTTCTGTTCGGTGCAGGGTATCTGATTGTGTTTCCGGTGCTGGTGTACGGGATGTTTTAGGAGGGCGGATAAATGAGAGGATATGATGGGATATTTTTGGGTGATGCCGCGAAATGATTTATGAGGTATTTTCCTGAAAGCTGGATGTGCTGTACCGAAATTATTTGAATTCATGCTGATACCATGAAATAATTTAGCAGGTATTTTTGAGTCGGACACGTATGTCCCGTCACAAAAAAGTAGTGTTCCCCGGTTCAGAGCCGGAGCTTTTTCTTCATTTCGTCGGAGAGTCCTTCTACGAAAGGCCGCTGAATGCCGTGGTTGCGGATGGCCGAGGCGACCGCTGTCTTGGTACAGCCGACGTTCGTACAGATGTCGCGGACGGAGAGTCCTGCGCGGAGCATGGCAATCAGGGTTTCCCGGTCGGCGAGTTCGGGGTAGTGGTACCATCTCATGCGGTTTCCCTCCGGAGAATTACGGGGCGTGCGGGTTTCTGGTCTGTGTGGAGAAAGGGTTCGAGTTCTGCGGGGCTGAGGATTCCGGCGAGGTCTCCGATGGTGACGATGGTAAGAGATGCGGTGCGTGCCGGGTCGGTTTTCCGGCACAGGGTATACAGTGCATCTCTGCCGAGGATGTGCTCTGCGTCGGTCGCCTGGCCTGCGGCAGCATCGCAGCATTCCACCACATACAGCCGGAGAACACGTGTCCGCCGAAACCGGTTACCCGGTACCCGCTAACGACCGCACCAATCACTTTCACCCATTATCACGGTTGGCGGGTCAAACTCTTTTCCCCCGCTCACCTCTCCGCAGAACGGGAAATCCGTATATCCTGCTACATAAAAAAAAATCGTAAACGAAATGAAACGTTCACTCATCAGCAGCACACACCTTTGTCCGGGTGCCCGGTCGAAAGCGTACCTCCTTTTTTTGGGGAAAACCATCGGCTGCTCAGGAATAAAAATCCAATGCATTGCAGGGACGGAGTGTTGTCTGTCCCAAATCTGCCGCACCGAACCGTGCACCCTCCGGTTTGTTTCGGCGCATCACACATCTCCGGCAGCTATTTCCCGCCGCGCATCCAACCAACCCTTATCTATGGGGAAACGATACTGGGAAGTGGACGCAGTACGCGGTTTTGCCCTCTTCTCAATGATCGCCTATCATGTTGCCGCCTGCATGGTAATCTTTCACATGCTGATCGAAGACGAGGCATTTTTTTCCATTTACAACAGCATCTGGCTGACATCCGGTGCATTCGTATTCATCTCCGGAACCGCCCTTGTTCTGCGCTATGCCCGGAAAAATGGGGATTTACGGGAGTACCACCAATCCATCATCAAAAAAGCACTGTTTCTCTTCGCAATCGCAATGGGTATCACCCTCATCAGCTGGATGGCGGACGTTCTGATCTTTGACGGAACCGGACGGTTCATCAAATTCGGATTCCTGCACATGCTGAGTATATCCATGCTCCTTGCAATACCATTCCTGAAATGGGGAAAATGGAATATCCTCCCCGGCCTTGCCGTCGTACTGATCGGCATCGTTGCGATTCCCGTTCTGCATGATCCCGGATGGCTGTACCCACTGGGAATTCACAGCGCGGATTTCATGGACTTCACCCAGGACTACTTCCCCCTCTTCCCCTGGTTTGGCGTGATGCTGCTCGGTATCGGAGTCGGATCAATCCTGTATCCGAAAGGTATCCGCAGACTCTCTCTGCCGGAACCGGGAATCATCGGCAGATTCTTCGCCGCCATCGGCAACGGAAACGTAACGCTTGCAGTCTATCTGATCCATGTCCCGGTCATCTTCGGCATTCTGTGGATCATCCACCTGATCACCGGTGCCGGATATCTTTAATCCAGCTCACCGAGCCGGATCCTGCATGCCGTCATCTTTTCAAACGCGCCGAGTGCTTCATAACAGTCCGCAAGACCGGCAAGTACTGCACGGTCGTCCGGCAGGAGAATGAGGGCGCGCTCAAACGCGGCCACGGCATCGCCGTGCCGCTCAAGACCCGCAAGGGCCTGTGCCATGCCGCGCCATGCATCCGGATCGTTCGGCGTCAGCTCGCACAGCTGATGATACGCCGCCAGAGCCTTTTCAAAACGGGCAGCTGCCAAAAGCTCCTCTGCAGTCTGCTTCCAGAACACCGGGTTGTTCGTCGGATGAAATGTCATACCAGTACTTGGAATGCATCCGGCAAAAAAGAGACGGATGGAATTTACGCCCGGGCACTGGTGAAAATACCGGTCACACCATTGATCTTGATCTCGTCGCCGTTATCATACCAGATTTCACCGTTACCCAGATGATAGCTTAATTTACAGGGTTTTTTGGCATGTGTTTCCCCGTCAATGAGCGTTACATCCAGAATCAGCCAGCCCTCGGTATCCGAGTAGTGAACAGCTTCAATACCGTTTGCAAGTTCCAGAACCTCTTTGGGGTTGTCCGGCCCCCGTACAATTACAAGGTACATATCAGAAGGTTAGCAATACAACAGTGATAAACATTCAGAAACAGGCAAAAGACGATTACCAAAAAGGGGAGTGCTGATATCGGGATTCGAACCCGAGTCGCTGGCGTGAAAGGCCAGCATGATTGGCCTCTACACTATATCAGCCCAATCACTGCTTCGCAGTATTGCCTATAGAGGTTGTCGTGGAAAAATAAAAAGATTATGATATCTCTCAGGAGACGGTTAGTACGCGTCGCCCTCGTTCTGCGTGATTTCCTGGAATGCGGGAACCAGTTTGCGGTACACTGCCCCCGGTTTCCCGTCGCCGATGACTCTGCCGTCGATCTTGGTGATTGCACAGACTTCAGCCGCAGTTCCGGTCACCATAACCTCATCGGCGGTGTAGAGATCGAACAGACCAAGCTCGCAGATCTCGTAGGGGATACCGAGTTTGTCCAGCAGCTCCAGCAGCACATGGCGGGTGATTCCCTTGAGATTGTTGATGGTCGGCGGAGTGTAGAGCTTACCGTTCTTCACGAGATAGATGTTGTCACCGGAACCTTCCGCAAGCTTTCCGGTACGGTCCAGGAAGATAGCCTCATCGCCGCCCTTGTAGTTTGCCTCAATTTTTCCGAGGATATTGTTGAGGTAATTTAAGGATTTAATGTTCGGCGGCAGCGAGTCGGGCGTGTTGCGGCGGACACACACAGTTACTGCGGTCAGCCCTTTCTCATAGAGATCACCATACATTGCGCCCCACTCGGATGCAGCACAGACGACGGTCGGCTTCTCGCAGCGGTGCGGGTCAAGACCCATCGAGCCGACCCCGCGGCTGATAATCGGGCGGATGTAGGCGTTTTTCAGGTTGTTCCGGCGCAGGGTTTCTTTGATGATCTCGGCCATCTCCTCTTTGGTTACCGGCGGAATAAGATCGATTGCCTTTGCCGAGTCAAAGAGTCTGTCCACGTGTTCCATTAAGCGGAACACCCGTCCGTTGTATGCACGGATTCCCTCGAACACACCGTCTCCGTACAGGAATCCGTGATCAAAAATGGACACCGTCGCCTGATCTTCAGGGACAAATTTTCCATTGATATACACTAACATGATGATACTATTTGTCGGAATTGCTATTTCTAATGTGGGGGTCGGTCGGCGGCTCAGCCGCGCCCGGCCCCGGAACCGGATGCAATTATTCAGTTCTGAGCGTCAGTGCAAAGACATCGGGACGGCTGTAGTGTCCGGCAGGATCAAAGTCCATGCGGGAAAGAACAACATCATCCAGCGCAAGATCAGCATACAGAATTTCTTCACGATCAAAGACCGGGCCTGCAACGCAGCGGCCGAACGGATCGTAGATACAGCTGCCGCCGGGGCACATATTCTCCGGCAGACCGCTGAGTTCTGCACCGCAGCAGAGGTCCGCCGGATACATCGTTTTTGTCACATGCTGATTACAGCCGATCACAAAACACCGGCCTTCCAGGGCAATGTGGCACATGGTCGCCTGCCACTCATCGCGGGAGTCCGCGGTTGGCGCAAGGTAGAGGGTTATGCCTTTCTGATACATCGCCGCACGCGCAAGCGGCATGTAGTTCTCCCAGCAGATGAGAGAACCCATCACGCCGAACGGCGTGTGAACAGCAGTGAGGGTACTGCCGTCGCCTTCGCCCCAGATGCATCGCTCAGTTCCGGTCGGTTTGAGCTTCCGGTGTTTTCCCAGCAGTTGTCCGTCCGGGCCGAAGAAGAGGTTCGTGCAGTAGAGGGTTGCGGAGATGGCATCGCGCTCGGTCACACCGATGGAGACATACACCTGTGCTTTTGCTGCCGCACTGCCGATCCGGTCCGTATCGGGACTTGGCACAATCACGGAGTTATCGTAGTACCGCTTCCAGTCGCGCCGGCCTTCCATGGTCCGGCTGCCGACCACGTATCCGAACGAAAGGCCGCGCGGATATGCCGGTATGAAAGATTCGGGGAACACCACCAGCTCCGCACCGTGACGGGCCGCCTCTTCAATGGCCGCAACGGTCTTCTGCACCGTTGCTGTCTTGTCAAACAGAACCGGGGCAAGCTGACAGACCGCAACACGGACGGACTTCGGCAGATCCTTCATGCACCGTGCACCCATGCACCCTTTTTGCCGTCTGAAATCTCCTGTTTCCAGATAGGCACCCGTTCCTTCAGCCGCTCAATGATATAGCGCGACCCTTCGTAGGCCTCGGGCCGGTGGCCCGCGCCCACAATGATCACCACGATAGTCTCGCCCAGTGCGAGGCGGCCGTACCGGTGCACGATGTCCACCGAATTTAAGTGGAACTGCTCTTTTGCTTCCGCCGCAATCTCGGCAAGATCTTTTTCTGCAACCGGCACGAACGCTTCAATCTCAAGCTCGTCCATACCGTCATCACGGACACAGCCGATGAACACCAGCTGCGCGCCGTCTGCATGCGTCCGGGACGCGGCGATCAGTGCGCCGACGTCAATATCCTCTTTCTGAACTGACAGAACCATTTGTCTTATCCTCCCGAGACCGGCGGGTAAAGCACGATCTCATCGCCGTCGGAGACAGCGATCTCTTCTGCATCGTCGGCATCGATTCGTTCGCGGTTGTACATCAGAATTACATGTCCGCGCAGGTGACCGCCGTCAAAGAGTTCATCCTGTGCGGCGGGAACAGTCTCTGCAAAGGTATGGAGAACCGACAGAACCGTTGCCCCCTTGGGAACTGCGACCGTATTTTTTTCGCCGAACGTTTCCCGGAATCCGGCGAACGCCAGAATTGTTATCTCATTCATGTTTTTTCCTCGAAACTGCCGGAACAGACCGGACAGCGGCGGCTCTTCTTCACGGAGAACACATCCATTCTGTTCACTGCCCCGTCCCAGAGCAGAAGTTTTCCGGCAAGTGTTTCCCCTGTGCCGGTCAGGTATTTGATGGTCTCCTCTGCTTCAATCGATCCGATGACACCCGCGGCGGTGCCGAGAATCGGTGTGCCGGTCGTTGTTTTTGCATCCGGGAAGATACAGGAGAGACATGCAGTCTTTTTCGGGAGTATCAGTGTTGCCTGACCGGTAAGACCGGCAACGCCGCCGTGCATCAGCGGAATGTCATGTGCCTGGGACATCTCGTTTAGGACATACCGGGCGGCGAAGTTATCCATAGCATCCACGATGATATCAGCGTCCCCGATCATGCGGGGAGCGGTTTTTTCGTCGATGAAGGAGGCAAACGCCGTCACTTCAATATCCGGGTTGAAGGCTTCCAGCGTCAGCTTTGCGGATGCGGCCTTCGGCATGCCGATTCTATCCGGCCGGTGCAGGATCTGGCGGTTGAGGTTGGTCGCATCCACGATATCACAGTCAGCGATTCGGAGATGTCCCACACCGGCGGCGGCAAGGTAGAAGGCGACCGGAGACCCGAGGCCGCCGCAGCCGGCAAGAAAAACGGTTGCATCTTCGAGTCTTTTCTGGCCCGCATCCCCGATCACGGGGATCTGGCGTACGTAACGTTCATTCATGCAGCATCCCTCACGGCGGTCAGACAGGCGACCGCGTCCAGCCGTTTCTGATCGACGGCATTGGTTTTGATCCATGCGGCGAGTGCCGTCTTCTGTTCCGCAGGAATTTCCGCCTCGCGGATGACCCGCCGGTAGGTGCGGTCCGGATAATAGATCGCTTTGCAGGCACGGAGCAGTTCTGTCTCCCCGGCATCATCGATGATCTTCGCCGCACGCGCTCCGGCAAACGTTGCGCGGATGTTGACCATGGGTTCGGAGAGCGCCGCATGCGTCTCCGGGTCATAAACGAGACCCACTTCATCATCGGCATTGATGATTCCTTCGCGGTACCAGCGGTAAATCTCGCCCACACCGATCATGCCGAGCGTGTCCATCTCGGACGCACGCAGAGCCCCCATTGAAGAGGAACCGTACACACAGACGCCGGTCCTGAGTGCGGCAAGAATCTCGCGGTGACCGACCGCACGGTCCTGAAAGAAGACACCGTCGATTAAGACAATGGTCGTTGCCCCCGCCCGGACCGCATCGGTGAGGTCCCCGCGTTTTGCCGGAGGCAGATACTCTGCGTCCGGCAGAATCTGTTTTGCTTCGTCAAGCGGCAGACTTGGGCCGATGAAGACGACGGCGTTCGGCATCAATGCACCTCTTTCCTCTGCGTTCGTTGTCAATCGTAAAGCATTCGAGACCGGGCACTATCACGCGGACGACCGGCACACCGAGATCGGGATCGGTAAGGTCGGCGACCAGCACGCGGTCAAGACCTGCGGCACGCAGCCGGTCAATGATTGCCAGAATATCGGTCCGGAAGTCCGGTGTTGCGCATCCGGCAATTTCGGAGAAGTCGCGGGTCTCATCCACGCAGAACCAGTAGGAGTTCATGCGCTTGACGCGGTCGTACCCCATCATTTCGCGGAAGGCGGCAATGGTTGCATCCTCGCGTGCTCCGTGAATCTGGGTTGCCCGGCTCTGGGCGACCTCGGTTAAGGCACGGATGACGGCAATCTCCGGGTTGGTGTGAGTACCCATACCAATCGTCAGGAGACGCGGGTCTTTGAGGGTTACGTCATCTGCGACCGCAGCGATGGTCGGGATGCCGATGTCGGAGGTGATGTCCTTGAGAGTGACTTCAACGCCTGCGGCGGTGAACTTTGCAAGCATCTCCGCCGCGTCACCGGTCAGGCCGGTGACGGCCGGACCGGTGACGCGGGTGGTCTCCACAAGCGACCATGCATCGCGCTCAATAAGTTCAGTGAGCGCATAAAAAACGGCCTCTTCAATGGTGTTGCCGGATGCGATGCCGTTTGAACTGGAACGGAACAGGGACGGCATGTAGTGGGGATTCGGGTGCATGACGGCACAGAGCGGGACTTTGAGGGAACAGTTGTTGGCAATGTCCCAGGCGTCCACCCAGGGAAGTTCGGCACGGGGATCAATATTTTTGGGGAGGATGAGGTCAGCCGGGTTGAGGGTGTCTTCGGTCAGCGAGAGCATGTCGTAGGACACCATTGCCAGATCACGGGGCATGGCTTCTGCTGAGTAGCGCTCGATTCCTTCCATGATTCCGGCGACCCGGGCTTCGGCTTCTGTTCCTCCTTTGCCGTTGTACACCGAGATTGCACCGTCTGCCGCGGTCGGACGGATACAGGAATACACCGGGATTTTAATCCGGTCAAGGTCGGTAATGTCGGCAACACGGGTGATACCGGCAATTTTTGTCAGCGGTTCGATGAATGCAAGCGTCTCTTCGGGAGTTTTGCTTCGCTCGGTCTGTCCGCAGTAGGTTTTGGGAGACGGCTGAAGCTGTATCATTGTAATCATTCTTCGTGCGGGAAGGCTATTGAGGGTTTCGTTCTCCTTCGTTCGCTGATTTTATATGTTGTTCGTGCAAACATATGAACATTCACACCGTGAAATGAGGCGAATATGGACGAGGATATGATTACTTCCTGCAAAGGATACCGGTATCAGGACGGCAGTGTTTCAAAGATTGATGATGTTGTGGTGCGTGAGGATGCGGTGACGCTGTTTCTGAACGGGAAGTCATATCTGCGGATGGTGGCAAGCCGTGATATGCTCCCGGAACTTGGCGCGGGATTTTTCACGGCGGCCGGGATTGCGGAGAAGATTGTGTCGGTCCGGACGGAGGGGACAGAGGTGTTTGTGGAGGCGGAGCTGCGGTGCGATGTGCCGCCGGATGGTTTTTCACCTGCAAAACCGGCCCGCTGTATTACGACAGATGGCGTGCGGGTTGCACCTGAGGAGATTTTTGCGCTCCGTGAGGCACTGAATACAAAGGTGTGGAAGGATACGGGCGGGATGCACTGTGCGGCGCTGTGGTATGATCACCGCTGTGTTGCTGTGGCGAGCGATATCGGGCGGCATAATGCGGTGGATAAAGTGATCGGCTGGATGGTGCTGCACAATCTGCCGCCGGAGATGTGTATGCTCGGCAGTACGGGGAGGCAGCCTGCGGGAATGGTGACAAAGGCGGTGAATGCGGGGATTCCGATCGTTGCGGCGCGGGCGGCGGTGACGGTGAAGGGTGCGGAGCTTGCGGCGGCATCCGGCGTTACGCTGATCGGATTTGTCCGCGAGGGACGGTTTACGGTGTACACGCATCCGGAACGGGTTACGGATCTGCGTCCTGAGACAGGAAAACCGATGCCTGCAAAGGACTGCGGCGCACTTGCAGCGCCGCTGCCGGGTCTGCGTTACCGCGAGGGGCGGACGGTGCCGGTGGAGGATGCGGCGGTTGCGGAGAGTCTGGTAACGCTGTATCTGAACGGGAAGGAGTTCATCAAAACGGTGGTGAGCTGTGAGTTTCTGCGCGAGTTTGCGGCGGGTTTTTTTGTGGATGCAGGACTGGTGTGTTCAGCGCCGGATATTGTATCGGTCCGGGCGGAAGGAACGAAAGTGTTTGTGGAGGCGGCGTGTACGGCATGTGTTCCGGGTGAAATGGAGTCTGCGGGAGGGTTTGCGCCGCTTCAGGCACAAAGGATTGCTGCATCCGGCGGGACGATTACGCCGGCGGAGATTTTTGCGATTCGGGAAGCTATCAATGCAGAGGTATGGGATGCAACCGGCGGTCTGCACTGCGCGGTGCTGTTCCATGATCATAAGGTTGTGTTCCTCGCATCCGATATCGGGCGGCATAATGCAGTGGACAAGGTGATCGGTTTCATGATTCTTGCGGGGCTGCGTCCGGAGGAGTGTGCGATTGGTTCTACAGGGAGACAGCCTGCGGGGATGGTAACGAAGGCTGCGAATGCAGGAGTTCCGATTGTGGTGTCACGGGCGGCGGCAACGGATGCGGGGATTGCAGCGGCAAAAGCATGCGGGGTGACGCTGATCTGTTTCACCCGGCCGCCGCGGTTTACGGTGTATGCGCATCCGGAACGGGTTACAGGAGATTTTGTGATGCGGTGAGTGCGGCGGCACGAACGGTCTAAAGGTTTCGTTCTTTGTTCCAGGCGCGGATCCATTCTTCGATGACGTGCAGGGGGGCGGTGGTTTTGATGCCGGTTACGGCGAAGTGGGTTCGGACGGTGTAGTGTCCAAGGTCATTCAGACCGGCGATCATTTCATCCATTGCAGGCGGGGAGACGCGGAGGTTGCGGGAGATGACGTGGTAGTCGTAGAAGGTGCAGGTTTCCGGTTCGACAATGAGCTGCCGGAGCAGTTTGTCCATCTGTTTTGCGGTGCCGAACTGCATCGCGGGGAGTTTTTCGAGGAGGGCGGCGATGGTTCCTTTGTCCTGAAGCGGCCCCATCCAGAGAGGGCCGACTGCTTCGGTTTCCGCGCCGCAGTAGGGACAGGTATGGGACTGCGGGAGAAGGGATCCCTTCTGTTCGGCACGGTAAAGGCATTTGGGGCACTGCATGACAAAACCGATCTGATCCATGGTGGTCTCTGCTGCGGTGACGCGGCCAAGGACACGGACGTGGGATCGGAAGTAGTGGTTTTTGGCGAAGCTGAGAACCGGCTCCATGCCGCGGTCATATTTGACGAGTTCTTTTGCCATTGCGCCCATCATCATGCGGAGACCGACTTCGGCGTGGTACTCGGTGTTCCGGGGAGTGGCGAAGTAGCGCCGCATACCTGCTTTGAGGTGTGCGCCGCAGAGGGGCGCAGTGTCGGTTGCGGTGACGAAGAGGTAGCGCTTTGCGGCACGGGATGCAGCGTCGAGGAAGGGTGCCGGAGTACCGAAGGGATCGAGGTCGATTGTGTCGAAGCGTTCGGTGCACATGAGCCGGTTGGCGTCGTCACAGGTGACGCGGATGTCGCCGCCGATTGCTTTTGCGTTTTCTTCGATGACGGCAACGGCGGCCGGGTCGCGGTCGTTGATGACTGCCGGAGTGCCGGTTTCGTGTGCGACACGCAGCCCGCGAACGCCGGTCGCGGCCATGGCGTCGAGATAGTTCTCCGGAGTAATGCAGGAGAGGAGGAGGACGGTCATGTCACGGTTGAACTCCATTCTGGTGTTGTAGAAGACAGGCGCAGTTCCCGGAGGGAATGCGGTGTTTTCGTCCTGTACCGGTGCTTCAAATGTAGTTGATCCTTCCGTGACCAGTCGATATTCCATAACGGTTCTCCAAAAAGACGGACATGTAGGGATTCGAACCCTAGATCTTCAGCTTAGGAGGCTGATGCCATATCCTGGCTTGGCTACATGTCCCTGAGGGGTATATATGTTTAGGAGGGGACGGGTATATCTTTTACGTAAGTGCATTTCACCACGTATCCAGAATATTTCCGTTTTCCTGCTACGTAGTGAAATGAAGTATACATATGCAATGCCCGTCTGGGGGAAAAACAGCAAAAGGAAAAATATAGTATTGGTTGAGAGCCGGAAATGGCTTAGTTCTCAACAACAACACGGGTCGGCGTAGGAAGCTTGTATCCGCTGTGCTGGAGAGCGTCCTTTGCCTGGTTAATGTACTGCTCCGACGTCCAGACAGTGAAAAGACGCTGTCTCGGCGTGACACGTGCCGCAGTACCGACTGCCTTACCGAATGCAAGGCGCATACCTTCCGAAACACGGTCTGCACCGGCACCCGTTGCCTGCTTGTGCTCACGGATAACATGGTGCGGATACGCCCGGATCTTCAGGTGGAAATTGTTTCTCCCGACATCCTTCATCAGACGGCGGTTCATATTGATACGTGCCGCTTCCATTGCCGTGTGGCGGATCTGGCAGGCCTCAAGAACCTCAAGGTGAATTGCAACCGGAAACTCGGCTGAAAGATTACCCATATCAAACTGTACGACCTTAACGCCCGGCACACCACCCATGTATTCACGGCGGCAGTATGCCTTCTTCGCGACGTTGCGGTACATTCGTGCTGGTTTTCTGACCATTTTGAATAACTCCTCGCTCTCTAAATGTGCTAATCAGGTTTGGTGGAAACGATATTAAATGTTCTGATTGCCCGTTTCCAGCTCCTCAATAACATGCAGAATATTTTTCCGGATCTGCGCAAACTCAACACTCGTCCGATCCCTCGGTCTGGGCAGCCTAATCTCGTCAATCTCGTGAACAGTTCCCGGACGGGGCGTCAGAATCACGACTTTATCCGCAAGATACACCGCCTCATCAACACTGTGCGTCACAAACAAAATCGTCTTCCTGGTCTTTTGCCAGATATTTAACAGCTCGCGCTGCATCTTGTTCCGCGTCTGCGCATCAAGAGCACCGAACGGCTCATCCATCAGCATAACCGCAGGATCCGTAGCAAGAGCGCGCGCAACCGCTGCCCGCTGCCGCATACCTCCTGACAACTCATACGGGTAACTGTCCGCAAAATTCTCAAGACCCACAAGCCTCAGCTCCTTCATCACCTCTTCCCGCCGCTCCTCCGCAGGAACACCATTCATTTCAAGACCGAACCCCACATTCTCCGCAACCGTCCGCCACGGATACAGCGAATACTCCTGAAACACCATCGTCATCTTCGGCGACGGACCGTCAACCACCTTCCCGTCAATCGTAATCGTACCAGACGTCGGCACATCAAGGCCGCCGATCATACGGAGCAGTGTCGTCTTACCGCAGCCGGACGGACCAAGAAGACACACAAACTGACCGTCATGGATCTCAAGGTTCACATCCTCCAGAGCAGTAACCTCTCCCTTGCGGGTTGCAAACTTCTTCGTTGCATGCTTGACCCGCACCCAGATCTTATCGTAATCCGTCATTTATCCAGCGCCTCCCAGGCAAACTTACGCTTCTGCACATACTGGAAGAACTGATCCATCACAATACCGATGATACCAATCGCAATCATACCGGCAATCACAATCTGAATCTGTCCAAAGTTGTAGGTGTACATAATCAGATAACCAAGACCGGATACAGTTCCCGGCAGCATCTCTGCCGCAACCACACTCATCCAGGCAATACCAAAACCAACCCGCAGCCCGCTCCAGATGGCAGGCCCGGCAGCAGGTACAATAACCTTCGTCATGACCTGCCATTCACTCGCCTGATAAATCCGGGCAGTTTCAATCCAGCTCTTCCGCACCCGCTTTACCCCGTCAATCGTATTCACCAGAATCGGGAAAATACACCCGATCACAATAATGAATGCAATCGAAGAAAGGCCGATACCAAACCACGCGAGCGACAGCGGCACCCAGGCAATCGGCGGAATCGGGCGGAGAATCTGAATCAGACCATCACAGAAATCCTCAAGAACCTGGTATCTGCCAAGCAAAATACCCAGCGGCACCGCAATAATGCAGGCAATAATGAATCCAAGCGACACCCGGTAGATACTGACAATCGCATTCTCGACCAGACTGCCGCTGCCGAAAAGATTTACAAACGGCGTAGTGAATACGATCAGCGTATCCCACACCTTCGGAAGAATATAGGGATTATTTATCAGAATGGCAGTGATTGCCCATCCAAGGATAAACAGTGCAGGAAGTATCAGCTTAAAATACCATTTCATGAAGCGTATATCACCACCGGGTTTCTGCTAGTACTATGAAACCTGACCGGTTATCAATACTGCGGGAACAGCAAAAAAATTAGTTGTCATCAATTCCTGCAACATACTTGTAGAAGAACGCCGCAAGAACCGCACCCACAATCGGGCCGGCAATATAGATCGGATATGTCGTGACAAGCGCAGCCGACCCGTTCATGATCGCTGCAATCAGATCCGGACCAAAACTCCGGGCAGGATTAATTGAACCACCGGAAATATTACCGATAGCAACAATAACCCCCGTAACCGCCATACCAATCACAAGCCCCGCAAACCCGGGAGTTGCATGCCGGTCAACCGCAACGCCCATGATCGCAAGCATCAGAACAAACGTACCGACAATCTCGGCAACCAGCGCCTGCCAGAGAGAAATACCCGGGAACGGCGCAGTAGCACCCAGTCCGCCGATGGCAAGCGCATCGGGTCCTGCAACAAACAAAAACAGCGCAGCACCGATAACCGCACCCACGCACTGGGCAATAATATAGGCAACCGTATCCTTCGCCGGGAACTTCTTAATCGCCCACAGCGCAATACTGACCGCCGGATTAATATGGGCACCGGAAACTCCGCCGAGCGCATAAATAACCACCGCCACCGCAAGACCGAACGCAGCACCCACCGCAAGCCAGTCGCCAAGACCGCCAAGCGCACCGATACCAATATCAAACGGCGTCGCCGCAGGCGTTCCCGCCGCAAGCATCAGCAGTACACAGACCGAACCGCAGCCGATAAAGACCAGCAGCATCGTCCCGACCAGTTCGGCAATACTTCGCTTCAGTAAATCCATCACTCATCACCATTTAGTGCATGGTGGCACTCGGGACAGAGAATCCGTGGAATCGGCTTTTTCAGCTTCTTTGCCGGGAAGGGGTATCCCCCTTCCCACACGGACACATCGGCACGAATCATGTGCTCGGTGCAAAGCCCCATACCGCACACAATACAAATACCGGTTGCTTCCCGGTCAATACCCAGTTGTTCACACACATAGCACTTCATCTTACACAGCCTCGCGGTACTGGCAGTACTGGTGGCGGGAACCAACCAGACACGCCGTTGCACAGCTCTTGCAGGCGCGTGCCGGAGCTGCCGGTGTCTCCTTATCAAGTGCAATGATATTCGTCATCATTGTAGCCGTAATCGGCTCGCTCGTCAGCAGACACGGATAATCCGCAATCCGCATCAGAGCAGACGCCCGGACTGTAATCGCGCACGCCGGATACGCATACCGCTGCGGATTCATCAGAACCTCGTTCTCATGAATCGGCGACAGATCGATCAGCACACCGCCGGAACGTGCCGCAAGCGGCTTACCCGACCCGTTCTTTGCCCGGCCTGCCTTATCAAGAATCTTCCAGCCGCGATAGATCATGTCCATGAAATCGCAGTTGTGCAGTTCCGCCGCAGCGCCGCGGGTGGGCCGGATCATCACCAGATTATGATACCGCTTCGTCAGCAGATCCACAATCATCGGTGCATTAAACCCGTCCAGCTCCAGCAGATACTCAGCCGCCGCAGCTGACGCACCGGTGGCAACATCCAGCAGCTGATACCCGTTCTTCGCATCCGGAAGTGCCGCATGCAGCGTCTTATCCATAACACCGGTCACCGCCTCAATCGTTGCCATGACCACATCATCCTTGCACATGTTGTAGGTGGACTGGGAGATGTGGTGGGAAATGTCGCCCACACAGTACGCCGGAATCGTTGCAATGTTTCCGTAGTGAACACCGTCATCGATTGCCGCCTTCACATAGGACTCCATACCTTTTCGGTAGTTGTCCATATACTTCCGCGGATCAAACGAGGACATCCCTGAGTTCTCCATCAGCTCAACCTGTGCATCAATCGGATGCCGGTACAGCGCCTGTAACTGCTTTACCTCTTTATCGGAAGCTTCGGCCAGCGTATCGCCCGCCTCAATCCGTTTTGCAAACAGATCGCCAATACCGTAAGACGTGTTCATACCCCACGACTTCGCAGCAAGAATCGCCTGCTTGTGGTCCGACGGGATATCGGTCTTCAGAAGAATCTGATTGACCACATTACTCGTGGACCCCGGCATTAAGGCAAAGTCCACCACACAGGACGGACCATAGAACCCGGCATAGCAGCGGGCCGCCTCACGGCCGACGATGTTCTCGTTCTTCTTGATCGAATCCGCAAACGTCTCCAGACTCTTGGCAAACTTCTTGTCCTCATCACAGAGAATCTCAAGAATTGCCGGAGTCTGGTAGTGCTCTACGAACGGGTCATCCTCAGGCCGGACGTAACCGGTCAGGCCTGACAAAACCTCAAAGTGTGTCTTAACGGAAGCCTTGTGCAGATTGATAACCGCAGCGCTCTGACCGTCTGCAACGGTCATCTGCGCAACTGCATCAACATACGGCCTGGCATCGGAAAGAGCAAACTTTGTACCGCGTTTGGCCTTAAGGACGTTGACATCCGCATACTGGGCGGCCAGCGCCTCTTTGACCATTTTTGCATATATGTCTGACATTTTGATTTCACCTCTGGTATACAATTGATCCATTAAGCCGACAGCATAAATAGTTGTCTATGGTACTAAAAATAAAATCAGAAAAAGCACGGAAAAAGAGAAATAGATGTATTATTTTTTAAAAATTCATATCGTAAATAGATCTCTGTCGCCAACAATCCCAAAAAGACCGGCACGGACACCGCAGTCAAGCCATCCGTACCCGTAGGAGAAGGATACAAGAGCAGCAACGAGATCTCCGGCAGCAACAGACCCACCACCTTGCGTAAGCGCGGAAACTGCAATAGCATTGAGGTACTGCGCGGCAGACCACATCCGCGTCTCCGCATCGGGAAGAGTGACAACACCTGCAAGAGCTGAGGAAAGCATCCGCTGATACCGGTGTGTTTTCTCGGTCAGATGTTCAATACGGGCGGAGGGAATCTCCTCGGAAATCTCCGGAAGCCGACCGGCAGACCGGCCCTGAAGATATCCGAGAAATACCCCCGCATCCAGCCACCCGTACCCGTAGGCAAAGGAGGCAACCGCATTCACCGGATCGCTCTGCCGGTAAAACACCATCCCGTCGGATGCATAGCAGCGAACCATCTCCAGCATCTCGGCAGCGGTTGCACCGAGCGGTGTCTCCGCAGGAACCGCCGGTGCCGCCGCACCGGCATCGGCGGCGAACTCCGTACCGTAGGACTCAATCAGCATAATCCTGCAAATCTCACCAGATACTCGCGCTCAATGTCATGCAGTTCACCGGGAACCACCATGATGTGCAGCGGATCACCAAACGCAAACCTTCGCATCTCCTCTGCATCCCCGGCATGAACCACCGGAGTTGCGGAACCGGCACGGGCAATTCCGACATACAGCGGGATACGCACCCCTGCACGCGCCGCCTGCTCCTCCAAAAGATCAACCGCCTCGGAGACATGCATATAGCGTTCCTTATCCTTCTGAATATCCAGAAATACCAGCGTGTGCAGATTCTGGGCAAGGTTTGCGGAAATGACCTCTATCGGCGTCATCGGGAACCATTTCCCATATGGGAACGGAACGGAAACCGACTTACCGAACCGGTAGTTTTGCAGACCGCACAGACCGCAGACCGCGGTCGTAATGGACGCACCGTGAATGATGCGGGTTTGAATCCCGCGCTCCGCAGCCCGGATACGGATATCTGCATGAGTTGTTGCGACCATCGAATCCCCCGCAGTTAAAAACACGGCATCTCCTTTCGCTGCCGCATCCAGAACTGGTTCGGGATGCAGCTCCACATCCTCGCGGTAGAGCGGCGTGATCTTTTTGCCGTAATACTCCTCAAGCCGGGGAATTGTGGTGCCGGTCAAAACAGAGGTGTACACCTCAAGGAACACCGCGTCCGCAGCCCGGATTGCCTCCAGTCCCCGCACGGAAACATCATACTCATCGCAGAGCCCAAGTCCGATGAATGTCAGCATTTGCTTATCCTGTAGGTTTTGTGATGTAATGAGCTCTTGCTCATTACAGCAGAATCAGATGTGCCAGCGCTCCAAGACCAATACCCAGACACAGCGTAAAGACCGTAATCATCGCCGCATACCGGACACCCGTTTCCCGCATGAGAACCGCAATCGTGGATATGCAGGGAATAAACAGCGCACACACCAGCGCGAAGATGTAAAGCTGCCCGCTGGAAAGAACCGTTGCAAGATCCGTTGTCCCCGCCATCACTGCCAGCGTCTCAAACGCCATCTCTTTGCGGAGAATACCAAACATCAGTGCCGTAAACGCAAAGCCCGGGAGACCCAGAACCGCCGTTGAGATCGGATCGATGAACTCCTCAAACATTGCAACAAGACCGTAGTACTCAAACAGTCCGAGGAAGATACTGCTCACCAAAAGCAGCGGCATTGCAATATAGATGAACTCGCGCACCCGCATCCATGCCTTGCGGACAACATGGGACGCAATCGGCCTCCGAAGCTCCGCCATCTCAAGGATCATCCCGTACTGCTCGCCCGGGGTAATGCGGGAGAGAATACAGCCCACCACAAAGACAAGAACAAACACGATGGCATAAATCGAAAACGCCGCGCCGAACCCGATAAAGGACGCGACAATTCCGGAGATAACAACCGTCCGTGCCGAACACGGCAGCATCGTCACCAGCACCGATGCGATCACGCGCTCGCGCCGGGTCGGAAGCAGCCGGGTACTCATAATAGCCGGAACACTGCATCCAAACGACAGTACCATCGGAATCAGACCCTGACCATGCAGACCAAGTTTGTGCATGCCGCGGTCCGCAAGGAATGCGGCCCGCGTCAGATACCCCGTGTCCTCAAGAACCGAGATGAACAGATAGAAGAGGAATACATACGGAAATGCAATCCCCAGACCCGACATCAGAGCCAGGATAATGGCACCGCCGAGTGTATCGGCAAACGGGTCCAGACCCAGCGCATGGAACGGATCGGCGATGTAGGTCGTCATCAGGGAGACAATCGTCTCCTCCAGTACTCCGCCAAGGGTAAACACGATCAAAAGGATCGAGACCATAATGAACGCAAGAATTGGCAGTCCCGGAAACCCGCGCGTAAGAAGCGCATCAAAATCACGTCTGCGGCGCGGCGGGGCAGTGCTGGTAACGGATGTCGCCAGTTGTTTTGCGAGATTGTGCCGGTTCGCCGCAATGATCTGCTCAGGCGACATCATGTGCCGGCGCTCGATCTCTTCGGAAATTACCAGAGCATTTTCATGAATCTCCGGAGTAATCGTACTTACCGATACACTTGCCAGTGCCCACAGAGCCTCCGGCTGGCTCAGTCCGTAGTACTTCTGCAGACTGTGCACCGCTGCTTCGATGTGATGATCATACGGTATTGCAAGAGCCGGAACCGGCACATTCCCGTCAAGAACTGCGCGGGCAATATCATCCAGATTTTTGCCGCTCGTTGCAACCGAAGGAATGACCGGTACGCCGAGCTGCTTTGCAAGGGAGGCTGAATCGATGATCTTTCCCGCAGTTTCCGCCTCATCCATCATATTGAGGATTACCAGCAGCGGTTTTTTGATCTCGGCAACCTGCAAAAGCAGATAGAGATTTCGTTCAAGATGTTTGGCATCAAGCACCGCAATCAGCAGATCCAGATCCTCGGCAAGCAGATATTCACGGACCATCTCCTCCTCGATCGAGTCGCCGGAGAGCGAGTATATACCGGGAAGATCGGCAAGGGAAAACTCTGCATCGCCGTATCGTACAACGCCGTGCATCACTCCGACTGTCGTTCCCGGATAGTTGCTCACCTCAACCCCGAGACCGGTCAGGTGATTGAAGATAAGCGACTTGCCGACGCTCGGGTTTCCGATCAGTGCGGCCCGCGGCGTCATGGCGTCTCACACCGTTCAACCATGATGTTGGCGGATACCTCCGGACTTAATGCGATATCACATCCTTTCACGGTGATGACCACGGCATTATTGACAAGTTTGCGCCGCAGGGTGATCAGCTCGCCGGGGATTACCCCGAGATCGATTAGTCTGCTGTGCTTGGCAAAACACCGGATCATGGAGACATGCAGAAGAGATCCTTCCGGACATTCGGAAAGCGGAATGATCGGGTTTTTGCGGGTGAGGTTATTGTGATTGGTGAACCCGGTCTTTTCCGGAGATACGGGTTCGGGTTTTCTCTGATCCAGAAAGTTGTCGAGCCGTTCAATCGTCTCGCTTGAAATATTGTGTTCCAGAATGCAGGCTTCCCGGGATGCTGCCTCCGGCTGCTTTCCGAGAACGTCGGTCAGAAACGTTTCAAGAACCGCATGCTTGCGTGCAACCTGTGCAGCTTTTTCCGCGCCCTTTTCGGTGAGCCGGACTGTTTTGCTGCCGCGGTGTACAAATCCGTGTTCCACAAGCGTATTCAGGGCTTTTTCAATCTCCGCTTCGGTATGGTGGGGGAGTTTGAGCACGTGAAGCAAAACCTCATCGGTGCCGCTATTGAGTATTTCTTCCAGAATGTCTTCAGAGAGTACCGAGGTCATGAATAATCCCGCAAATGCAGGTATCTTGTCTGTTCTGAACGGATATGTAGATATCGTCATCACGGACGTTGTACCTGAATTCGTTTATTGCCTATGAATGATCGTCATTGATCGCATTTCAGCCACGATGATCCGGATAAAGGTACAACATCGTCATCTCGCAGAATACAGCCGTTCAAACAGGGATTTCGGGCGCAAAACATCGCGGCACCGCTCATGAAACGTGCAGGAGAGGCAGTGCCTCCCTTCCCGCGGGCGGGGAATTTCGCCCCGGAACACGGATTCCGCACTGCGGAGTGCGGCAAGAAATGCCCGGCGGTCTGCGGGAGCGGGTGATGCAAGATGCCGCACGGTTCCCGAACCCAGATACTCCACCGATCCGGCAAAGGGTTTGTTGTGCTCCTCAAGAAGGCAGAACCAGTATGCAGTCAGACGGAGCCGGTCGGACGCATAGATTCCGGATGAAGGTGCGGCACTGCTGCGGACAATCGAAAATCCATCCTCAAACAGACGGTCAATCTTTCCCGTAATCCCGTACTTTTGTGAGGACACAAACACATCCGTACTGACCGGAGACCGCCAGACCGTTCGCCGGCACGCGTCAACCATTGCCGAGGCCTGTGCATACTCCTCCTCACCGGCATCCGGCAGAACCGTTTCAAGCTCCTCCCGGATCTCTGCAAGATCGAGTTCGTCACCGAGATGTACGGCAATCTGTTTTGCAATGCTGTATCCCGCAGGCTCTGCAAACTCCTCCGGAGTTGAGCGGGACAGATACACCTGCAGGGGACAGATACTGCAACGGACAAGTTCGCGTACCGGAATGGGGGATGACATCATAACCGATTCTATAAGATAACATCCGCGCCAATAGTATTATACTTATGGCAGGGAACGAGATCAATGTCCAGATTCCCCAGAATCTTGACCCGGTGTACAGCAATATGATTCAGATCGCCTTCAAGGACGACGAGTTCACGATGATGTTTCTGCATCAGCTTCCTGCGGTGAATCAGGCAAAAGCCAAAGCCATTGTTTCCATCAGCCCGTCCCATGCAAAAAAGCTGCTGGCGGCACTGCAGAAAAGCGTAAACGATTATGAGGAGAAGTTCGGGTCCATCACTCCCGCGGCACAGACGGAGACGGGATCGGACGGGTTCACCCTGCGCGGATACTCGTAACCGGTATTCCGGACCGCCTCTCCGGGAGGGGGGGCGGATAACTTATTTATTGTGTTACGTGCAATTTGATAAAGCACATTTTCTGTGCCGTTGTGGCTTAGCGGTATAGCGGCTGATTCGTAATCAGCAGGCCGAGGGTTCAAGTCCCTCCAACGGCTTTTTCTTATTTTCTTTATTGATTGTGTACTGCTTGCGTGGTGTCGCTGGTTCGCGTGCACAGCCAAAGACACTACGAAATCCTACACTTCAGCAAGGCAAAAGCCGGTGGAGGGATTTTTCCGGAGTCAATGAACGATGAGGGAGTTTGTCCGTTTTACCGGTACATCCGGGTGTACCTCTTATTGGGAAAAAAGTCCGGGGGTTTTAGTCCCGGTGTTCGTGTGCGGTGCTGTGGTGGGTGCGGTCAAGCCATCTGTCCGCCCATGCGTAGAGGGG